>CAMWLH010000295.1 GCA_947175045.1 uncultured Clostridia bacterium
GAAATTTTGAAATTCTCATTTAAATCATTTAATATCGGTCAACAAAATTTAAAAGCTTAACAGCCCGGATCAACACCTATATAAATTCGGGAAAGGGGGGCGGAGATGGAGCTTATAGCAATGGCGCTGATAGTGGCGGGAGTGCTTTTGGCGCAGTATTTTCTGTACTCGCGGCTGGGGCTGAAAAATCTTACCTACAAGCTGACGGTCAGCGCTCCCGAAGCCTTTGAGGGCGACGAGATAGAAATAATCGAGGAGATAGAAAACGCAAAGTCCCTTCCGCTCCCGTGGATAAGGACGGAGATAAACTGCTCCCGATGGCTTACATTCCGCGGACAGAGCCACACTCCCGATTCCGGCGATGATCAGCGCGGGCTCATATCGGGGATATTCGTGCTCAAGGGGCATCAAAAGTGCCGCCGCGTGTGGAAAGTCCGCTGCGAAAAGCGCGGAGTGTTCACTATTGAGGACACCTCGCTGGCGGTGAGCGATCTTTTCGGACTGGTAAAGCCCGCCGTGGTTTTCGGGATACGCGAGAGCGTGAGAGTGCTCCCCCGCCCCTCGGCTATGGAGCTCTCCGAGCTGTCCTCCGACGCGTTTATAGGGGATATGCAGGTGCGCCGCTTTGTGCTGCCCGATCCCTTTATGATAAGCGGAGCCAAGGAGTACAGCGGCAGAGAGCCGATGAATCGGATCCACTGGGCGCAGACCGCCCGCACGGGAAGTCTTATGGCATACAGCAACGATTTCACCACCGAGCGGCGGTTTCTGCTGATAATGAATATGCAGCGCAGCTTTATATCAAACGATCAGCCGCTGCCCCTCGCGGTGCTTGAGGGGCAGATCAAAGCGGCGGCGTTCGTGCTGGATCACTGCTGCCGAACCCGCGCCGAGATCGCGCTGACGGTAAACTCCGCCAACGAGATATTCCTACCGCCCTCATCGGGCTACGAGCACACCATGAAAGCCTTGCGCGAGCTTGCGGAGCTGAAAAACGAGTGCGGAGCCCACATTGACGATCACTTTGACAAGACGGACTTCACCGACTTCACCGACATAGTATTCATCACGAGCTTTCTGACCGACAAAACTGCCGAGATACTCCGCTGTTTAAGGGAGCAGCGCAAACACTGCCTTGTGCTGTCCACCGATATAACCGAAACGGAATTCGGCGGCGTGATACCTATTTCTCGGCGCTATTACGCGGGCGGAAGCGGAGAATAAGAGGAGCTGCCATGAAAAAATCACTGCTGAATAAAATGGCGCTGTTCTGCCGAATGCTGGCGCTCTACCCATTTGCGGCGCTGACGGACGCGGCGGGGTTCGGGAAATATATATGGTGGCACTACCTCGTCTTTTTTGCCATGACTGCCGTTTTTTATACGGTGGGATATCTCGCGGAAAAAATAATTGTCTCCGCGCACTTCCCCAAAGCCGTCCGACCGATAGCGGTATTTATCTCAAGAGCCGCGGTGCTGCTGCCGACTGCCGCCTTTATTATCCTCGCGTCGGTGCTCGATCTGTCGGCAATGGTCTATATGTACGCCCTGCCCGCGGGGATCATAGCCTATTTCAGCGGCTACCGAGCTTACGGTCAGGAGTACAGCGACCTGTTCTCCGTAGGCTGGTTCGGGCTGTTTTTCACAGCCTCCGTGGTGACCTGCCTGATACTTAATTTCAGCCGCGTTCCCGAGCTGTATTCCGCGGCGGTGGTACAGCTTTGTCTTGTTTTCGGACTTATGATAGTATTCGCCTCGCTGCTCGCGAATCAGACCAACATAGACCAGCGCACCCGACAGCGCTCCGCGGGAAAATCCGTGCTGCCAAACGGTCTGCGCAGCTACAACGCCATGCTAATAGCGGGGATAAGCGTTGCCACCGTCGCGCTGTTTCTGCTGGCAAAGCCGCTGGCTACGCTGATAGTTAAAGGGATCGGCGCTTTTCTGGGGCTTATGCTCTCGCTTATACGCGATCACGGGCTCGAGATGGACTACTATGACGGACCCGGCGGCGAGAATCAGGTGGGACAGCTCGCCGAGCCCTCCGACAACGCCGCTTTCGCGATACTCTGGGCGCTTGTGGTGATATTGGGACTGATAGCGGTGATACGCTTCCGCAGGCAGATAATCAATTTTTTTAAGGAGCTTTTCGCTCCGCTTTTCCGTGAGAGCAGACGTGATCCCCCCCAACCCTTTGCGGACGAGATAACCGACACTCTTTCCAAATCGGATTCCGCGCGCTCCCGCCGCCGCTCGGAGCAGCAGCTTCTGCGGCAGTTCCGACGCGAGACCGACCCGCGGACAAAATTCCGTCTGGGATACAAGCTGTTTATGGTGAAGCTGGAGCGTTCCGCGTTCGCGCCGCTGCCCTCGGACACCACCTCGATACACGCGCAGAAGGGGCAAAGCGCCTTCCGCCGCGAGGACATAAGGGAAATGGTCGGAGTATACAACAAGGTGAGATACGGCGAAGCTATCCCCTCTCCCGAGCAGCTTGAAAAGCAGCAGGAGCTTATTGAAGAGATAAGGTAACAGGGGGCACAGCCATGAAAAAACCACCGCTTAATGAAATATACAATAAAGCCGAGCCTCCAATCGCCGGCTCGGATAAAAATGCAGCGGTTTCTGCATAAAAGAAAGGATAGATTATGGAAAAAGTACAATGGAAAGGCGGCACGCTGCTGTCGCCCGTGCCTGCGGTGCTGGTGTCCTGCGGAACTATGGAAAAACCGACGGCGCTCACTATCGCGTGGACGGGAATAACCTGCTCAGACCCGCCCAAGACCTACATCTCGGTAAGGCGCGAGAGGAACTCCTATGAGATAATCAAGCAGTCGGGGGAGTTTGTGATAAATATGATGCCCTCAAGCTTTGTGCGGCAGGTTGACTACTGCGGAATAAAATCGGGCAAAAATGAGGACAAGCTTGCCAAAATGAAGCTTATCCCGCAGGAAAGCAGCGTGATCACTGCGCCGCAGATCGCGCAAAGTCCCATTTCAATGGAGTGCAGAGTGACGGATATTATCCCGCTGGGCTCGCACGATATGTTTATGGCGGACATTATCGCGGTAAATATCGCAAAAGACCTGCTGGACGAGCGCGGACGCCTGCGGATAGAGCAGGCGGGATTGATGGCATATGCTCACGGCAGCTATTTCGCGCTCGGCAAGAAGATTGGCAGCTTCGGATTTTCTGTAAAGCCCAAGCGCCCAAAAAATCCGAAATATCCCAAGTATAAGAAAAACTAAGCGTTATCGGCTTCCCATTTTAGGAAGCCGATTTACACATTATAAATTACGGCGCTCGCGCTCGAAATGCTCCAGCGAGAGACCCTCCTCTTTAGCCTGCCTGTAAATCTGCGCCAGATGGCAGAGCACGGCGTTTTCCTCGTAGATAAGCGCGTCGATGGCGTCGTTATCCTCAGCCATATCAAATCGGTCGCGGATATCGCTGAGCCGCTCCGTAAGCTCGGAGCAGCGCTGTTCAAACCGCGCACGCTTGTCCGATATGTCCTTTTTGTTTCCCTTGGGGAATATTTTAAAAAAATGCAGCTTCATAATATGTACCTCCGTTTTATGAATTATATTAACGGAGATAGCGTTTTATTCTTGAAAATAGTATAAATGATAAATTAGCATAGATGTTTGTTTTGTTAGATTTTATATGTTTATCTGCACTATTATTATGAGAAAGCGG
>CAMWLH010000296.1 GCA_947175045.1 uncultured Clostridia bacterium
CCCCAACACCGCCCGCGTCTCAAGGATAATGGACGCGCCGCGTGAGCGCGTTACCACCTCGGACGAGCCTATGCGGGAGCCCGAGGCGGAGCCGGATATTTCCGACTATGAGGAGGCGGAGCTTCCCTTTGATCTGGAGGATATTATTGCGGAAAGCAGGCGGCAGAGCGAGGTAAAGTCCGCGCCGCCCGTTCCCAAGCCTATACCTCCTGCGCCGCCCGCTTCACCCGTTCCCCCCGCGCCCAAGCCCGTTTATCGGGGCGGGGAGAAGCAATTGCAGCTTTCCGACGTGTACACGCTGCCGCCGATAACCCTGCTGAACCCCGTTCAGAACAGGACGCCGCAGGCGGATATAGAGCAGGAGCTGCAAAGCAACGCCAAGAAGCTGGTGGAAACGCTTAAGAGCTTCGGCGTGAGCACTACATATACGGGAGCGAGCCGCGGTCCGTCGGTAACGCGATATGAGCTTCAGCCGGCTCCCGGGGTGAAGATCAGCAAGATAACCAACCTAGCGGACGACATCGCGCTGAACCTTGCGTCAAGCGGCGTGAGAATCGCTCCTGTGCCGAATAAGGCAGCCGTGGGAGTGGAAATACCCAACGACCACCGCGACACGGTTTATTTTCGCGAGCTGGTGGAATCCACCGACTTCAAGCAGAGCTTCGACAAAAAGCTCGTCAGCGTGCTGGGAAAGGACATCAGCGGCAGCACGGTCACCTGCAACGTGTCAAAAATGCCGCACCTGCTTATCGCGGGCACTACCGGCTCGGGTAAGTCGGTGTGCGTAAACTCAATAATAATGAGCATTCTCATGAAGTCCACGCCGAAGGACGTGCGGCTGATAATGGTCGACCCCAAGCAGGTGGAGTTCATGATGTATAACGGCATTCCGCACCTGCTTATCCCCGTGGTGACAGACCCCAAAAAGGCGGCGGGCGCGCTTGCGTGGTCGGTCACGGAGATGGAGAACCGCTACACGATGTTCTCGGAGAACAACGTGCGCAATATCGACGGCTACAACGAGCTTGCGGAGCAGTCCGACGGGGAGCTCCCGCATATGCCGCATATAGTGATTTTCATCGACGAGCTCGCCGATCTTATGATGGCCTCCCCAAAAGACGTTGAGGACAGCATAGTGCGGCTCGCTCAGAAGGCGCGCGCGGCGGGAATGCACCTTGTAATAGCCACCCAGAAGCCCACTGTGCAGGTCGTCACGGGGCTCATCAAGGGTAATATTCCGAGCCGTATAGCGCTTATGGTTGCGTCTCAGATAGACAGCCGCGTAATACTCGACGCGAGCGGCGCGGAAAAGCTGCTCGGAAACGGCGATATGCTGTATATGCCGGTGGGAGTTCCCAAGCCGATAAGGCTCCAGGGCTGCTATGTGTCGGACGACGAGGTGGAACGGGTCGTGGAGTTCATCAAGCAGACCTTCTCCGCGGAGTACGACGAGAGCATTATCGCGGAGATCGAGCGCCAGACGGAGATCGTAAGCTCGGGCGACAAGGGCGCTGCCGCGGAGGAGACCGAGGGCGACGAGGTGGACGACAAGCTCGAGGACGCGATAGAATACGTCGTGACGGCGGGTCAGGCGAGCACCTCCGCGCTGCAAAGGAACCTCAAGCTGGGCTACGGCAGGGCTGCACGGCTTATTGATACCATGGAGAAGATGGGTATCGTTGGACCCTACGAGGGCGCGAAGCCTCGCCAGGTGCTTATGACGCGCCAGGAATGGTATGAGCGGAAAATGAACAGCAATTAAGTTATAATGGCTCTCAGACAGCACGGTTGACGTGTTTGCCGGGCATTTGCGACGGCTTGTTTTCCGCGGGAGATTTCTCGGGAAATCGCACGGTTATCGAATTTGCGGTTGTTTAGCCGGATCAGGCGCTCTGAAAAACAGGGGTTAAAAATACCTCTTAGACCGCATGGTTAAGGTAAATTCGGGCGATGTGAGCGGCGGCTTTTTCGCGATCGCTGCGGCAAAATGTCCGCAAAAGCGCTTGGTTAAGCTGATTGTGAGCTTTTTGGCAGTGAAGTTTTTAATTACGGAGAGTAAATTATGAGTTTTTTGCCGATCTCAAAAGAGGATATGCGCGAGCGCGGTATAGACCAGCTCGATTTTATCTGCATAACAGGCGACGCTTATGTGGATCACCCCACATTCGGTATAGCCATAATCTCGCGCATGATAGAAGCGGCTGGGTTCAGCGTGGGAATTATCTCCCAGCCTGTCACCGACGAGGATTTTCGGAAGCTGGGGGAGCCCAAAAAGTGCTTTATGGTAACGGGCGGCAATATCGACAGCATGGTGTCCAACTATACGGTAGCCCTAAAAAAGCGCAATGACGACGCTTATTCCCCCGGAGGGCGCGGCGGCAGACGTCCCGACAGAGCGGTCACGGTGTATTGCAGGGCTCTCAAGCGTCTTTTTCCGCACAAGGAGATATCCATCGGCGGTCTGGAGGCTTCGCTGCGCCGCTTTGCGCACTACGACTACTGGAGCGACAGCGTTATGCCCTCTATACTGGTGGACAGCGGCGCTGATTATCTTATGTACGGCATGGGAGAGGTCACGCTGACGCAGATGCTGAACGGCTTTAAGGCGGGGCTGCGGCTGGCGGATATGCACGATCTGCGTGGAATATGCTATCTCACCGAGCCTAAAAACACTCCCATAGGAGCGGTGCAGTGCGATTCCTACGAGATCGTGAGGGACAACAAGAAAGCCTACGCTAAGTCGTGCAGAAAGCAGTACGACGAGCAGGACGAGGTATACGGGCGCACTATCGTGCAGCGCCACGGCAATATGATGCTGGTGCAGAATCCCCCGCAGCGCTCCGTTACGCAGGAGGAGTTCGACTACACCTACGAGCTGCCTTATATGAGGACCTACCATCCCGTTTATGAGACGGAGGGAGGAGTTCCCGCCATAAAAGAGGTGGAGTTTTCGATAACCCATAACCGCGGCTGCTTCGGGTTCTGTAATTTCTGCTCGATAGCGCTGCACCAGGGCAGACGAGTTCAGACCCGCAGCGAGGATTCGGTGTACAACGAGGCGGTAATGCTCTCGGAAAAGCCTAACTTCAAGGGATATATTCACGATGTGGGCGGTCCTACCGCGAATTTCCGCCGCCCCTCCTGCGAAAAGCAGGAGCGGTCTGGCTTGTGCAAGGGGCGGAAATGTCTCGCGCCCACTCCCTGCAAGAACGTAAACGCGGATCACAGCGACTATATAAAGCTGCTGCGGCGGCTGCGGTCGATAAAGCGGGTAAAAAAGGTGTTTATCCGCTCTGGGATACGGTTTGACTATATGCTGCTGGACAAAAGCGGCGCTTTTCTGGACGAGCTGGTGGAGCACCATGTCAGCGGGCAGCTCAAGGTAGCTCCCGAGCACGCCAGCAATAAGGTGCTGGACTATATGGGAAAGCCCCACATAGAGGTCTACGAGGAGTTTGAAAAGCGGTTCTACGCCTCCACTAAAAAATGCGGCAAGGAGCAGTACCTTGTGCCCTATTTGATGTCGTCGCACCCAGGCTGTACCCTTAAGGAAGCGGTGGAGCTTGCGGTGTTCCTGAAAAAGCACAATATCCGCCCCGAGCAGGTGCAGGATTTCTACCCCACCCCCGGGACCATATCCACGGCGATGTTCTGGACGGGGCTCGACCCATATACCAT
>CAMWLH010000297.1 GCA_947175045.1 uncultured Clostridia bacterium
AGCGTATACCGAGCTGTATTTGGCGGACGGCAGCCCGCGCGTCCTGGAGCGGCTGAAATTCCAGCTTGACGTGACCTACAACAAAATTTTCGATAAGCAGGGCAACAAGCTGCTGGTGTTCTTTGATAAGGAGCTCAACGTTATCGGAAACGTGCATTCCTACGGGCACGATATCGAGGCGACATGGCTTATAGACCGTGCGTGCGAGGTTATAGGCGACACGGCTCTGACAGAGAAATTTGCGGCTATGAACAGCGCAATCGTCGCTAATATAGCAAAAGTGGCATATGATGAGCCGAGCGGCTCTTTGCTCAACGAAAGCGACAACGGTGTGGTGAATACCTGGCGTATCTGGTGGGTCCAGGCGGAGAGCGTAGTGGGCTTTCTGAACGCGTGGCAGAAGGGCTATGGCGGCGAAGAGTATTACGAGATTGCCGAAAACGTCTGGAACTATATCCGTGAAAGCATTGTGGATAAACGCGGGGGCGGCGAGTGGTTCTCGCAGGTGGACGCCACCGGGAACTACGCGAAATTCAAGCCGACGGTCGATCCTTGGAAGTGTCCCTATCACAACGGCAGAATGTGTCTGGAGGCTATAAGAAGGCTTACCGCGGGGAAATGAGCTTGCGGAGAAGGAGCGTTCCCATGAAAAAGAAATACGCCGCGCTGCTGCTTTCGGCGGCGCTTATGATGAGCGCCTGCAAGGGAAAAAGCGCGGAGGGGGAGATAAAGCTCCCCATTTACGGCGCGGACGAGATCAGCTTTGAGATCGCCGAGGCGAAATATATGGATATCTCGGAGACAACGGCTATGGGTGTTACGGTCGGGTATCCCTATTCGGTATATCTGACGTATCCCGCGGAGGCTCCCGTGACGTTTTTTGGGCTGACCAACGGCGACAGGGTCACGGAGGGGCAGATACTGGCTCAGATAGACCCCTCCGATCTCGACTATGAGATAAACAACCAGCAGACGGTGCTTAACGCCGCCTACAACAACTCTCTTTCGGGCGGAACTGCCGCGCGGCTGCAATACGAGATAGAGCAGTCTAAGCTGGATATGCTGCTCGCCGAAAAGGAATCCTACACTATACGCGCTCCTTTTGACGGGATAATAACCTCCGTCGCCCGTGTTACCGAGGGCACGATAGTCGCGCAGGGCGATGTGTGCTGCGCCGTTTCAGAGGAAAATAAGGCGTGCGTTTATGTGGAGGGCGGTCAGGCGGCGGATTTCCGCTTCGGGCAGCAGGTGCAGGTAAAGCTGGATAACGAGATTTACGACGCCGTGGTGGTGGAAGCTCCCGACGTTGCGCCCGCGTCTGCGGACAGCGTGAATATGGCCATGTTCGACCTTGGCGAGGGCGTTATGGAGCGTATATGGGCGGAAAATCCCATGGCTGTTTCCGCGGGCTGGGCTACGGTATACGTTACCGAAAGCAGGCAGAACGTGCTAGCTGTGCCCGACGCGGCGATAAAGACCGTCGGTATGGACAGCTATGTCACGATAGTCGACGGCGATGAGCGCTATCGGCTCAACGTAACGATAGGCAGGCAGCTTGGCGGTTATACCGAGATAATCAACGGTATCTCCGAGGGTGATATCGTTATGGCGCAGGGAAGCGGGGTCTTTTCATCGGCGAACGATAACGCGGATGACTTCGGCGGTCGGAATAATGATTTCGGCGCCTGGGAAAACGGATTTGGTGACTGGGAATAAAATAATCCCGCCGGAATTTTCGGCGGGATTTAATATTAAGCCTTCATACGCTTCTTGTAGTCCTCTTTGATCCTTTCGAGAGCCACCGCGTCCTCCTTGCGCTTTGCGCGCGCCTGATCCTGGATAGCCTGCACCTCGTCGATACCCGAAACGATGGTCTCCCAGGTCTGCTGGAGGGTCTCCACCTTGATGGAGGAATTTGCCGCCATAGCCGCAACCATCTTGGACTGCTCCACGGTGTTCTGGGCGTTCTTAATCAGCAGCTCATTGGTCTTTTCGTCAAGAGCCTTGAGGGACTCTGCCTGGATACGCTGCCGCTTGAGCATTATAGCCTGCGCGAGTGACTGCTTGAACACAGGCATGGTGATGATAAACGCGGAGTTGATCTTTCTAACAAGATTAAGATTGGAGTACTCCATTGTCTTGAGCATGGGAACGGTCTGGAGCGCTACGTTCTCCGCCACCTTAAGATCCATGACCCGCTGGTCGAGAATTTCTCTCATCTGCTGGAGGTTGGACAAGTCCATGCGGATAGTGCCGTCGTCGGGGTTCTCCGCTACCTTTTTCTGGTACTGGTCGATAAATCCGTCGAGCTCCCTTACGCCCTGCTCGCCCGCCATGATATACTTTACCAGTTCCTGGTAGTAGCCGATGTTCGCGTCGTACATAGTGTCAAGCTTGGTGTTGGCGGATTCGATCTCGCTCTCATACTGCTTTAGCTGAACGTATATCTTGTCTATCTCCTTGCCCATGGTGTCATACTTGCTGAGTATCTTGTCCAGCTTCTTCTTAAGATTGCCGAAGAAGGTGGGCTTGTCGTCCGCTTCAAGCTCCTTGATGTCGAACTGATCCATAATAGCCGCGAGGTTTCTCAGCATAACGCCCGTGTCGTTTATCTGCTGAATGCTCATGGAATTGAGCACCTGGTCGGAAGCCTGCGATATCTGCTCCGCAGCCTCCGCGCCGAATTTGACGATGGTGTTGCTGTCGTTTACGTTTATGGTGGAAACGAGAGCGTCTATCTCCGCGCTGGTGGCGAGCTTCTGCTTGATCTCGTCGGTCTTTACCACAATGTTGAAATTCTTGACCTCTTCGATCTTAGCCTCCATTGCCTTATCGCTCTTAACGCCCGCTACCGTCGCGGTAGCCTCGATCTCTGTTGTCGGCTGCATCTGCTGTGCGCCGGGAGTAAACTGTAATCCCATAATACTTTCCTTCCCATACAAGGCTCAAACGCCCTGTTCTCGGTCAATGTTTTCCGAACAGCTTTCCGAAAAAGCCGCCGCTTCTTTCCTCGGAGGGTATTTTAAACTTCGGAACCTCCATATTGTACATAAATTCATTCATTGTATGCTCTTCAAAAGCGTCGCCTTTGATAAAGGTCTCAATGTTCTTGTAGCCCGTGGGCGTGTAGACCAGCACGTCGAAGCCAATAAGATTGCACAGGACTATCCGTATGCACTCTTCCTCGGTGAAGGTGTCCTCCACCGCGTCTATTATCACCAGTTTGGGTATCTGCCGCGTGAAATCGAAGCGCTGCAGCAGCTTAAGGAACTCCTTGTCGAGGCTCAGCCCGTAGTGGATAACGCTGCACATCAGATAGTCCCGCTCCAGCTTAAGAAAGCCGCTGTCGACCGTCTCCTGTATTTTGTACAGCAGCAGGTCTTGAAGCCTGTCGGGCAGATAGCTGTATTTATTGAGCGTGCTGGATTTCAGCTTTTCCGTGTCAATCTTTCCGTTGCGGTAAAAACTGCGGTATACCGAAAGGTCGAGCTCGCCGGCTGCGGCTTGTCCCTGCTTCTTGACGTAAAGAATCGTGTCGGGCGTCAGCCGCGAGCGGACTTCCTCCCAGTATTCCCCCGCCTTTCCGTCGGTCACGCCGCTTATCTTGGCGAATATGTTGGGAACTATCACAAGATTCCCCGAGTTGGAAAACCCCGTGCGGAAT
>CAMWLH010000298.1 GCA_947175045.1 uncultured Clostridia bacterium
CCTATCAGTCCTATCAGGCGGTATTGGCGGTAGGCTCGGGCGGATTCTGGGGCGGCGGCTTCGGCAACGCTGTTCAGACGCACTACTATCTCCCGGAGGCTCAGAACGATTTCGTTTTCGCCGTAATTTGCGAGGAGCTCGGCTTTATCGGCGGTATTGCGGTAATGGTGCTGTTCGCGATCTTCGTGTTCAGAGGGTTCTCGATAGCGCGCGCCGCCGAGGATAAATTCGGAATGCTGCTGGCTACGGGCATAGCGCTCCAGGTAGGTTTGCAGGCTATGCTGAATATAGGTGTAAACGTGTGTTGTATCCCGAATACGGGTATCTCGCTTCCGTTTTTCAGCTACGGCGGTACGGCGCTTATGGTGCAGCTCGCCGAGGTGGGACTGATGCTTTCGGTCAGCAAGAGGGCAAGGCTGAAATAGTCGGGAGCTCGGCTTGGAAAACGCTCCCACAAAGGCGCGGCGTTGCAGTACGGGGCTGGCTGCCCCCGATACCCCCATTGAAATTCGCTGCAATGCCACGAATTTCAATGAGGGGAAAACTCTTGTTTTCCCCTGCCCCCCTTTAGCGCCTCGCTGACGCTATTGCGGCGCTTCGCGCGGGAGCAAATTTAAGACCGAAGCTGGATCAACATAAATTTCACGCAGAAAAGCAACGCTCAAAAAGAGCAATGTAAAGCCCACGCAGGAAATTTTCCGCAAGCCGCCGTGAAAGCGCAGCGAAACGGAGTGTAGCGGAGCTTTTACGGTGGGCTGGCGCCGACTAGTTCGGCGCGGTGCGAAAAATTTTTTCAAATCAGGAGGAAGTATGAGAGCTATTTTTGCCGCGGGCGGTACCGCGGGACATATCAATCCCGCGCTCGCCATAGCCGACAAGGTCAAGAGCGTATTCCCCGAAACGGAGATTTTATTTATAGGTACGCCGAGCGGTATGGAAGCATGGCTCGTGACAAAGGCGGGCTATAATTTCACCGCGGTCGAGATGGCGGGCTTTCAGCGGAAAATATCGGTAAGAAATATCGGCAGAAATTTCAAGGCGGCTTACTGCTATCTCATATCCGCAAAAATGAAGGTGCGTAAGATCATCAAGGACTTCAAGCCCGACGTGGTGATCGGCACGGGCGGCTACGTCACGGGAACGGTCCTCGGACAAGCCGCGGCTATGGGCATAAAGACCATCACGCACGAGAGCAATTCCTACCCGGGAATGGCTACGAAAATGCTCGCGAAAAAGGCGGATAAGGTGCTTCTCGCTACTGAGGACGCTAAAAAGCACCTCGGCACTCCCGAACGCTGCATAGTCACGGGTAATCCCTTAAGAAGCAATATTCCCATCGAGGAGCGGGATTCCGCGCGTAAGCGGCTGGGACTTCCCGACGGCTTTACGGTGCTTTCCTTTGGGGGGAGCCTGGGCGCGAACAGAATAACCGAGGCGGTCGCGGAGCTTATCGCGTGGGAGCGCAAAAAGGGCGGGATAAATCATATCCATTCCTACGGCGGAAAGGGCAAGGAGCTTTTTTATGAGGCGCTTAAAGGCAGCGGAGCGGCGGAGGACAAAACGCGGCATATTTTCAAGGATTATATTGATAATATGTACACCTGTATGTGCGCTGCCGATCTGATAATATCCCGCGCGGGTGCGATGACCGTAACGGAGCTCACCGCGATAGGCCGCCCCGCGATACTCGTGCCCTACCCCAACGCCACGGAAAATCACCAGTATTACAACGCGCTGACCCTAAGCAACGCCAACGCGGCGATATTGATAGAGGATAAGGACTTGACAAGGGCAAGGCTGGTGGACGAGGTGTCCAAGCTCTACGCGGACAGACAGCGCCTGGAGCTGATGGAGGAGAACGCGAAAAAGTCCGCGAAAAACAACGCCGCGGACGTAATATTAAAGGAAATTATTGACCTGCTCGGCGAGGATAAAATGAGCAGCTAAGGCAAATATCAGCAAATCGCCCACGCAGCGGAAAGTGCTTGCGGGAATTTTGAAATTCTTTTAAATAATTTGCTCCTCGTCAACAGAATATAAAAGCTGAATAGCTCAAATTAACACAGCCAAAACGCAGGATAACCGGGTTCTCTCCATCTTCAGCAAATGCACACAACGCCGCTCTTTGACATACTATAATGCATAGATCATGTTCAAGGAGATGAGTATATGGATAACCGACAGGTGCTGGTGGTAAACGGCGGAAAGAGGATCGAGGGCGAGCTGGCGGTACACGGAGCGAAAAACAGTGCGCTGCCGCTGCTGTCCGCCGCGGTGCTGGCTCACGGGGAGAGCATTCTCCACAACTGCCCGCGGCTCACGGACGTTGACGCGGCTTGCAGGATACTGACCTGCCTGGGGTGCAGGTGCTCGCGCTCGGGGGACACGGTGTGCGTTGACGCAACGAACGTCAGCGGCAGCGAGATACCCGAAAGCCTTATGCGGGAAATGCGGTCCAGTATCGTATTCCTCGGGGCGGTGCTGGGGCGGACGGGACGGTGCAGGCTGTCCTTTCCAGGGGGCTGCGAGCTGGGCGCGAGACCGATAGATCTTCACGTTTCGGCACTGCGTCAGATGGGCGCAATAATAACGGAGGAGCACGGATATCTCGGCTGCTCAGCGCCGAACGGGCTAAGGGGCGCGAGAATAACGCTCTCATTTCCCTCGGTGGGAGCTACGGAGAACATACTGCTCGCGGCGGTGACAGCAAACGGAGTGACCGAAATACATAACGCGGCAAGAGAACCGGAGATATGCGATCTCGCGGACTATCTCGTGAAATGCGGCGCCAAAATAAGCGGTGCGGGCGACAGCGTAATCTCCGTTGAGGGAACGGAGCGCCTGGAGCCGTCGGAGCACAGCGTTATCCCCGACAGGATAGTCGCGGGGACCTATCTGTGCGCGGCGGCTGTCACCCGCGGGGAGCTTATTCTGACGCGCTGCGAGCCGTCACATATGACCGCCTTTATACAGGTGCTGGAGGCGATGGGCTGCCGCACCTACGCCTACGGCGGGGGAAAGCTGTTCATAAACTGCAAAAAGCGGCTCTCCGCGCCGCCTACCATAAGGACTATGCCCTACCCGGGCTTCCCGACGGACATACAGTCGCTATTTACCGCGCTCTGTGCTACGGCGGAGGGTACTTCGGTGTTTGTGGAGACCATTTTCGAGAACCGTTTCCGTCATGCGGCGGAGCTCATGCGGCTGGGCGCGCAGATCAAGGTAGAGGGCAGAGTGGCGATAGTGGAGGGGGTAAAGTCCCTTTCGGGAGCCAAGCTGTGCGCCGCGGAGCTTCGGGGCGGAGCGGCTCTGGTGACTGCCGCGCTTGCCGCGGAGGGCACGAGCGAGATAAGCGGGCTGGGCTATATTGACAGGGGATACGAGGGCATAGAGACCGCGTTGAGATCGGTAGGAGCGGATATACGCAGGGTCTAGCGGTATTCCCGTGATAAAAGAGGAAGTGAAAATGGCTAAGATGGCTAAGACGGCTAAGAAAAAGGCGAAAAAAAGGCACGGAGCGCCGCGCAAAAATATCGCGCAGGCAGCAAACCGCAATATTCGCACACCCGAGAGAGCGGCAAGTCCCGCTCCCTCGGGCGGCGCGCGTCCCGCTATGGGTAAGCCCTCTCTGAAGCCTAATGCTCCCTCAAAGC
>CAMWLH010000299.1 GCA_947175045.1 uncultured Clostridia bacterium
TGAAAATGGAGTTCCTACAGAAATACCTGTTCATACCGCTTGACATCTTCCGGAACAGCAGGCAGAATAGAGACATAAAAGGTAAAAAGGATGCTTGGCTGACCTTATTTTCAAGTGATGAACCGGAGACTATTATAGGGCTGATAGAAGCATATCCGGAGTTTCGTGAAATCTATAAGGAAGGTTATGAGATCTGTCTGAATGTAGAGAGGGTGATGGAAATGTTCTCGAAAGAATTGTATGAGCTTGACAGGAATACAGTGCAGTATATGATTGACGAGATGCAGGATACGATAGATGTGCAGAAAAGCGAACTTGATAAACGAAATCGGATAATTAAGGCATTACAGCGAGAGCATGAGAAAGCACTTCATGAAGTGTATGATCAAACGATTAACAATACTGTAAATATTTTGCGAGAATTAAACATATCAGAACAGGAAATTATCACGTGTATCTGCGATCAGTATCAGATTGGGGAGGAACAGGTGAAGAAGTATTTGTAGGTGTTAATGATTTGTAAGCATAGCGGAATGATAGATTCTATGATGGAAAACTGGGAAATGAACTTCCGGTAGTGCAGTATTGGGTTAAGACATTATAATAGTAAAGGGGTGGGTAGTGTATGAGTATTGACTATAGTCAAGTTTTATGCGGGAACATCAAGTATTAAATCTTACGGCAACAGTGCATACAAAAAAGATACGCTGGTAAAATATGAATTTAACCCGAAAGATGAACAGGGGAATAAAGTCATGGACAAAATGTCTAGAGAGGAAACTATACAGGCAATGAATGACATTCGTTCCCAATACGGTGATAACGTAATTGTTGAGTTTTCCGGAGATGGCATGGCGGCTTTTGTGGAGAACAAGAAAGAGCAGGCAGATGAAGCTGTCACAGAGGAACAGCGTGCGGCAAAGGCAGGGGCATATGGTGGGCTATCTCAGCGTGGCAGAGTTCTGCTGCAATTAAGGCGGCGCTGCCGCTCCCAACAATAAGGAACGTATAATACAATGCGTTTTGTAAAGCGGAGGTCATATGGAAGGATCAATTATTCGCACGGAAAGCCTATGCAAGGATTACATAGTAAGAAACTATGACATCAAGGGCCTGGACAGATTCACCAAAAAGGGTAAAAAGACAGTAAATGCGCTCAGAGACTTAAGCATTGATGTAAAAAAAGGAGAGGTCGTGGGACTTATCGGCGCAAACGGCGCGGGAAAGTCCACAACGATAAAGTTGCTGACGGGCATACTTAACCCCACGTCGGGCAAAGTTTTCACCCTTGGAAAGGACCCAGCAAAATACAGGCGAGAGAATGCAGACCGGATAGGCATAATGATGGGTCAGCGAAGCCAGCTCTGGTGGGACCTGCCCTCAACGGATTCCTTTAGGTTGTATGCAAAGATGTACGGTGTTGGTAAGGCCGAATATGACAGCCGCATGGCGAGATTTAACGAGATACTTGACATAGAGTCGTTTACGAACCGTCCCGTAAGGCAGCTGAGCCTCGGGCAGAGAATGCGCTGTGAAATGGTGGCTGCGCTTATCCACTCGCCTGAGCTTGTTTTTCTTGACGAGCCGACCATAGGCATTGACGTTCTTGCCAAAGAGCGCATACTTAATTTCATAAGCTCGCTGAACAGCGAGTTCGGCACGACCGTTATCCTTACAACGCATGATATTGCGGATATGGGCAAGATAGCCGAGCATATAATCATAGTTGACAAGGGCAGGGCGGTTTATGACGGAACAAAGGACAAGCTGCTTCAATTCAACAGGTACGACAGGGTGACTTTCGTATTTGCCGCGCCGCCCGATCGCAGTGAAATAGAGAGCAGATATCCCGCGTGCTGGTTTGAGAACGAATGCAAGGTAGTGCTCACAAATGACAACACGGTAATGTCCACAAGCGACTTTATCTCTGAAATTATGAGCAGCTATAAGATACTTGACATAAGCCTTTCCAAAACGGACATTGAAACCGTTGTCAAGAAAATATATGCGGATAACGAGGACAAGTAAGGGGGTGTCGTGGTGCTTCTGAGGAGGCTGGACTGTCTTGCTTACTGGATAAAGCTGGTTGTCAAGACTTCTATGATATACAACAAGCGCGTGCTTTTGCAGATAATCAGGACGCTGGTAGGGTTTGCGGCAATGGTTTTCGTGTGGAAGGCCCTTATCGCCAACGGCATACGCGTGGACGTAACGCTTGATACGCTGATACTTTATAGCGTACTCAGCACGGTCATTTCCTGCCTTGTGCAGACAAACGCCATTTCGGGCTTCTTTCAGAGCGAGCTTATTTCGGGCAACATTGCCGTAAGGCTCACGCGCCCCGTTTCTATGGAAGCCATGGCGATAGCGAATGTTATCGGCTATTCGATAAACGGGTTGATGGTGTACGGGTTAACGTTTGTGGTGGCTGTGTCATTCTTTATAAGAGTGTCGCTCGACATCACGTTCCTGTCTGTACTGGCGTTTTTGGGGTGCCTGTTTATGGGCTGCGTGGTATTTATGCTGATTGACTTCATATGTGCATACATATGCTTTTGTATTCACAAGGGCTCGACTATTGAGCACCTTATCGAAGCAATATTCATGGCGTTTTCGGGGCAGGTGATACCGCTGTTCCTTCTGCCTGAGTGGTTCGGGAATATCTCGATGTTCCTGCCCGTGCGAATGGTGTACGAGGAGCCTATCTCGATACTTCTCGGTATAACGCCGCAGGAACAATGGGGCGGCGTCTTTCTGCGCGAGGCAGTCTGGATAGTTGTGCTTCTTGCGGTCACGCTTGTCATGAAGTCCGTGACGCGAAGAAAAGTATTCGTTCAGGGCGGCTGACGGCGCGGGAGGAGAGAAATGAAGATTTTTCACAATATTTCAGTGCTTTTCAGGATGATGAAGCTCAGCATAAAAAGCGCGCTTACATACCGCGTTTCGTTTGTCATGGATATCATTACCTCGATAATGATGTTCACATCGGAATTTTTTGTAGTTTACCTCATGGTAGACGAGATGAACGAGATAAACGGCTGGACAAAGGAACAGATTGCGGTGATGTACGTCATCACGATACTTGCCGGTGCGATAGAGGTGTTTTTCACCGACCAGATGCGCAATTTCTCAAACAAGATACTCTGGGGCAATCTCGATCTGGATCTTGTAAGACCGTTCCACCCGCTGCTGAGGACCATGGGCGATGTTTCATTCAGCGCCCTGCTGAACGTCGTTATATTTTCCGCAGTCATAATAACCTACATCACGATTATCGTGCCAGGGTTGTGGACGTTCAGAAACATTGTCGTATTTGTAATTTCGGTAATAGGTGGTTCTCTGATATTTTCAAGCATAACGATATTTTCCTGTGCCATTTCGTTCTGGACGTTTGATTCTCAGTTCTTCTACAGGCTTGTAAAGCAGGGAACAAGGCAGCTTCTATGGTATCCCATGGACATTTACAACAAGATAATCAGGCTTGTGCTTACTTTTGTGTATCCTCTGGCGTTTGTAAGCTACTACCCCTCTCTGGTCATTTTCGATAAGGACACGCACGGCGTTCCTGCGGCGTTCTGCTGCAGCTCGATTTTTATCGGTCTTGTGCTGTGTTCGCTTGCGGTGGGGCTGTGGCATATAGG
>CAMWLH010000300.1 GCA_947175045.1 uncultured Clostridia bacterium
CCCTCACATCGGAAAATATTCCCGAAAATGAGATACTTGGCTATGAGATAGTGCGCTGCACCACATCGGGCGGAGTTGTCAGCAGGCAGGCCGTGGGCTTCACCACAGACAGCACTTTTACCGACTATGCGGCGGGACTTAACAACAGAGTTGTCACCTATGAGGTAGTTGTTGTTGATAAGTATCTCTACCGCTCCGCGCCGATGACGCTCAAGCCCATAAAAATACAGGACGACGGTAGTCTTGACAAGACGTGGTGGACGATAAGCGCTTCGGGCATTACCGCCGAGAATATTCCCGACGAGGGAACGGGCGACGACGATATGCCCTGCGAGCCCACGGCGTACGATCCCATTATACTCGCGGCGGACGGGGACACATCCACCGAATATATCGGAACGCTTTCCGAGAACGCCGAAATAATCATCGGCTTCAACAGACAGGAGAACGTTTCCGGCTTTAAGTTCACCGAAGGAAACGGAGCGGATCTCATAAACTGCACCGTAATGATAAAAGACGGCGATGCGTGGATAGAAGCGGCAAGCGGCGTATCGGGCGGCGGCACGGTTTACTTTGAAAATACCGACGGCGGCTATGTTGCCTCCTACAAGACCGACGCTGTCAAGCTGGTGATTTCCAGTCAGGCGGGTAAGAGAATTTCCATTGCTGAGCTTGATGTGTTGGGAGTTACCGGCGACAATGTTGACCTCACAAGCACCTCGGACGGCGTTCCCGCAATAGGCAGGCTCTCCGCGGACTACCGCTACGGCAGCGGCGAGAACGACGTCATTCCCATGGGCTCCATCGTATTCACGGGCAGCTACAAGGGCAGCCCCGCCTACAATGTGGTAATGCTGTTTGATGAGAACGGCAATGTAGTGGGCGGCATCGACTCCGAGGGACGGCTTACGGCGAAACAGATAATTCTTGCGGACGACCCCGGAAGCGGACTTCTTCAAGACGTATGGAACGGCACATGGATTTACTGGATAGAGCCGGACACGGTGCAGCTCGAGGGTATATCGAGGGTTCGCGCGGAGCTCTACCGCGTAAACGACGCGCTTACCAACGAAGGAGAAAGACTCGTGAGCGACTCGCTGTTTGCGGACTTCCCCGAGATTCTTCCCGAGATCAGCTTCGGAAATTCCGCGGACTAAGGAGGGGAAATATGATCAAAAAATTGCTATGCATTCCCGCTGCGATATTATGCTGTATTATGGCGCTGACTGTCGGCGCCTACGCCGCGGCGGTCAATAAAATAGAGCTTAAGGCAAGCGGCAGCGAGGCGAAGATCACAATTGACTTTCCTCAGGCGGCAGCCGAGGAGATAGCTTCAATGCAGATATCACTGAACGTCAAGGTCAATTCCGACAAAGCCGAAATAGAATTTATCCCCGATGACGGTCTTTCATCGAAGATCGCGGAAAGCAGATATCACAGCGATACGGGCGTGCTGAATATTTATCTTGCGGGCAGCGAGCCGCTTTTCGTCGGCTCCGCTCCCCTTTCGGTCGGGACGGTGAAAATAAGCGGCAGCGCGGTTTCGGCAACGGTGAGTATCGCGGAGGGCTCCGTCAAATTTGTAAGGGGCGGAGAGCTTATCAAGGGCGAAGAGCTTACCGACACTTACGGGGAGATCACTTATCCCGAATATGTGACTGTAACCACCGAAAAGCCCGTTAATCCGTCCTCAGGCAGTTCATGGCATACTCACAAATACGGAGATTGGACGGTAACGGTCAGCGCTGACTGTCAGAAAGAGGGCGAAAGAACGCGAACCTGCAGAACCTGTGGTCGGAAAGATACGGAAGCTATTCCGCGGACCGCCCACAATTACATTCAGTTGGAATACCGCGAGTCTGACGGCACAACGGCAGGCTACACCGATTACATATGCGTTTACTGCTCCGAGACAAAGCGCGAATTTGATATCGTTCTCGGAGACGTCGACAGAAACGGAAGAGTAAACGCGATCGACGCTGCCGTTATTCTGAGAGCTACTGTGAACAAAACCGATCTGGAGCCCATGCTTGCCGATTACAACAAGGACGGCAATATCAACGCCCTTGACGCGGCGGCTATCCTGAAGTGGGTAGTAGGTCTGTAATATCAACATAAAAATTCCCATCGGTCTTTGTACCGATGGGAATTTTTTCGCCGTTTTCATCACCGTCATTATATCCCTGATTTTGTTGTTTGTCGAAAAACAAATACTATTTATTTATGAAAAACTATTGATAAAGCAGGTAGGTTATGATATAATAGAAATATTGCGATGTCGCCGTAAACATCAGAATATCATTAACGGCGGAATATTGTTTAAGGATAAGAGTACCTCCAAAAAAGTCCGAACGTCGGATATCAGAGATACCAATAATAAAAACGGAGGTTTTTCGATGACACTAAAGGAACTGAAAACTGGCGAAAGCGCTGTGATAAAAAGCGTCGGCGGAGAGGGAGCTCTGCGGCAGCATTTTCTGGATATGGGAGTTATCCCCGGCGCGGAGGTCACCGTGGTCAAGCTCGCGCCGATGGGCGATCCTATGGAGCTCCAGATACACGGCTACGAGCTTACTCTGCGGCTAGCGGACGCGGAGCAGATAGATATCGACCCTATAAAGGAAAGAAGCAACCGTCACACCCGCATAGACAGGATATGTTCCAAGGATCACCCGGGGCTGGGCGAGGACGGAAGATACCACGGCAAGAATGACGGCGCACCCCTGCCCGAGGGAACGAAAATTACATATGCCCTAGTGGGAAACCAGAACTGCGGCAAGACCACTCTTTTCAATCAGCTTACGGGGGCTAACCGGCACGTCGGCAACTTCCCCGGGGTCACCGTGGACAGAAAGGACGGCTCGATCAAGGGCTGCCCCAATACCCTGGTGACCGATCTGCCCGGGATATATTCAATGTCCCCGTACAGCAGCGAGGAGATAGTGTCGCGCAACTTCGTGCTGGAGGAAAAGCCCAAGGCGATCATAAATATCGTTGACGCGACCAATATCGAGCGTAATCTGTATCTCACCATGCAGCTGCTGGAAATGAACGTCCCGATGGTGGTAGCTCTCAATATGATGGACGAGGTAACGGGAAACAACGGCGCTGTCGATATCAACGGCATGGAGGAAATGCTCGGCGTTCCCGTGGTGCCTATCTCCGCGGCAAAAAACGAGGGAGTACACGAGCTTATAGCGCACGCGCTGCACATCGCCAAATATCAGGAGCGACCCGGAAAGCAGGATTTTTGCAGCAAGGGAAACCACGGCGGCGCGATACATAGGGCTATTCACGCGGTGGAGGCCATTATTGAGGATCACGCGGAAAAGGCGGGGCTGCCTCTGCAATTCGCCGCCACCAAGACCATCGAGGGCGACGAGCTTATAGCGGAGCAGCTTAAGCTCGACCAAAACGAAAAGGAAATGATCGAGCACACGGTCGTACAGATGGAGCACGAGGGCGGAATGGATCGCAGCGCGGCTATCGCCGATATGCGCTTTGATTTTATCGAATACGTCTGCGAACGCACCGTGCAGAAGCCGCAGCAAAGCAGGGAGCGCATACGTTCCGAAAAAATCGACCGTATCCTCACGGGAAAGTGGACGGCTATCCCCTGCTTTATAC
>CAMWLH010000301.1 GCA_947175045.1 uncultured Clostridia bacterium
CAGCACCGCCACGCATTCGGGATTATCCTTTTTGCACCGCGAAAGCGCCTGACGCGTCTTTTTTTCCGCCATGCCTGTTACACAGCAGGAGTTTACCACATAAACGTCCGCGATCTCGCCTTCGGCGGCGCGGACAAAGCCCTCCCGCTCAAAGGATTCCGCAACGGCGGCGCTCTCACAGGAGTTAACCTTACATCCAAGCGTTATTATGAAATATTTCAAGCAATTTCCCCCTTTTTGATCTCTTGATCTCATATCTCTCACGGTTATAATACTGTGAGAGCTTAATTCCCCTCTCTTATCTTTATTATACTTTAACAGCAGCGCGGTTGGCAATAAGCTATTTAGACAAAATGAAAAAATAATCTAACAATATTATAGTCTAAAATTCCGAATTTTTCAATAAACCCTTGACTAATTGCCGAATTACTGCTATATTATACTTAGGAAAGCAAAAGGGCTTTCCGATATAAACACTGAAAGGCGGCGATAAAAATGAAGGAGCTTAAGGTAAAGCTCGAATCCATCGAATCGGTAAAGGAGTTTGTCGGCATGACAAACCGATGCGCTTTTGACATTGACCTGGTATCCGGCAGATACGCCGTTGACGCAAAGTCTATTATGGGCATATTCAGTCTTGACCTGTCTAGGGCGCTTACGATGATAGTTCATGAGGACGAGGTAAAAAGCGCGGATTTTCTTGAGGAAGCGGACAAATTCATTATAAAGTGACGGCTCCGCTGTCCCGCACTATGAATACAACGCCGCAATCCCGCGGCGCGATTCACCGACAGAAAGGAAGAAATTATTATGACAACGGCAAAAATCAACATCAGCACCATTGACGACGTAAAGAACTTTGTTTCCATCGTGACCAGATGCGATTACGATGTGGACATCATCTCTGGCAGATACGCGATTGACGCGAAGTCCATCATGGGTATCTTCAGCCTGGATCTCTCCAAGGAGCTGACGCTCAATATCCACAGCGACAGCTGCTCGGATTTCCTCGATGAGATTGACAAGTACGTTGTAAAGTGATCTCACAGCAATTGAATTTCCGGCAAGGGACAAGGCGAAAACGCGTTGTCCCTTATTTTAATTGTTCACGAAAATGTTGACGAAAAGTAAAGGATTTGAAAAATTTCAAAATTTCCGCCGGTACTCTCCTTTCCGTTTCGCTCCACTGCGAGCGATTGCGGGAACCGACAGGAATCTGCTTTGCAAATTCCGCTGCGCCCACTATATCTTGCTTAACGCCAGATATGCCTTGACCTTGTTCAGCACCAGCCTGTCATTGTCATAGGCTAGCGCCGCGGAAGCGCTCCCTATCTCCACCCACCGAATATCAGATATCTCCAGTTCCTGCGGCACCGCGTCGAAGCTCACCGCCCGCCCGATAAAATACACGACCTCCTTGCTGGTGTCGCGGCGCGGGTTGAAGATCACCGTTTCACGGAACTCCGCATCGTCTATCACAATATCTATATTCGTTTCCTCTTTCGTCTCGCGGACGGCGGTGTCGGGCTCGCTCTCGCCCTCCTCCACATGCCCCTTGGGGAAAGACCAGCAGCCCGATAAAATATGTTTTATCAGCAATATCTCCGTATTGCCGTGAAACCTCCTGTACACCACCGCGCCGCAGGATTTCTCATAATTCAGCGCTATTCCCCCTATTTAAAAAATTTCCCTCGCAGGCGATTTGCCACTTTGGGCTTTTTCCTCCCTAACTCCCCTTTTTAACTCACGCTTCTTTATATTATAACATAAACTTCCGCTTTTGTCATCTGTTTTTGCAAAGATTTATTTCAGTTTATTGCCGATATGCTCCATAGGGCGGAAAAACGTCGCTTGTCCGTCATTTTTACGGAACTGCCCGCCCGCGGACTCCGTTAAAAAGCATTTGTCCTTTTATAAACCGGCTCTCCCTTGTGCATATTTAACATCAAGTCTCTTTAAAATCCTGCGAAATTTATTAAAGTTGCACTGGTTTTTTTATGACGCAAAGTTTAGTTAATTTTACAAGAAGAAAATCATAATTTTCCAAAAAATAACAGATTTCAGCCGAAAAGGAAAGTGGTTACAAAACGGTTACAAAATATTTTTGTGCAACTTTAACAAAAACGATCAACTCTTTTAGTTTGACATTTCCAAAAAAAACGAGTATAATAACAACAACCTTGACAAAGGAGCGTATCCGTGCGGCTTTCCGCGCGGCGGAGCTTACAGAAAGAAACCGCTCTCCGCTCCCGATCAACGGCAATGCTCTGTTGGGGACAGCGCGTTTGCCTGTCGTTTCACGGATTTCCCCAAATCCGTAAAACGGCAACAAGGAATTATCGAACGGCGAAAGCCGCGGCAGAGGAAGCCGCACATTACGCGCGGCAAACCTCGGATAAGGACTTACGGAGGCAATATGAAACCACAGATAGTCAATTCCAAAATGAACAAGCTGGTGATCAAAAGCAGAATAGTCAAGCTGGCAATATTCGTTATGTCTGCTGTAATGATCGCAATGATGATGGGTAACCTTTATTACCGCGACCGTGTTTACATCACCGATAACGGCGAAACAAGGGAAATGATGACCTCGGAAACGGACGTTTACGCGATACTGCGTTCCGCGGAATACACCCTCGGTGCTCACGACCTGGTAACCTATGAATCGATCGACGACAGCACGGCTTACATCACCATCTACCGCTCCTTCGACGTAAACGTCACAGCCGGCGGAAAGACCGTAACGGTTCCCGTTATAAGCGGAACGGTCGCGGATGTTCTCGCTAAGGCGGGCATTGAGATCGGCGAGCACGACACGGTAGACCATGAGCTTACCGAAACGGTAACTCCCGATATGACGATAACCGTCACCAAGATCACCTACGAGATCCGCACGAATGAAACAGAAATACCCTTTGAGGTGGAATATGTCGACAATTCCAACATGGCGATAGGCACCGAAAACGTGCTTGTCGAGGGCGAGAACGGCATAAAGAGTTATTTTGTAAAGGAAACCTACTGCGACGGAGTTCTCACAAATCAGGAAATGGTAATGGAATCCGTTTCCAAAAGTCCCGTGACACGGGTCATAGAACGCGGCACCTCGCTGCGCGTACCCTACGCCAAGATGGATAATCCCGAAAGCCTTAAACTGGTAGACGGGCTTCCCACGGAATACACGAGAATAGTTTCGGGCAAATCCACCGCCTACACCGCGGGCTACGGCGCGGGAACGGCAAGCGGCAGGCTTGCCGAGATCGGTACGGTCGCTGTAAATCCCAACGTTATTCCCTACGGCAGCGAGCTTTATATAGTTGCTCAGGACGGCAGCCGAGTTTACGGCTACGCCATCGCCGCAGACACGGGAACATCGCTTATGGAGGGCATCATAGCCGTCGATCTCTACTTCGGTAATTCCGCTGAGCACTATGACGACAGCTGCGACTGGGGCGCGGTATATGTGGATATTTATGTTCTCTCGGAGGGCAGCGGAAGATAAACGGTTTGACGCGCGGGAAAGCTAAGGCTTTTCCGCGCAGCTTGCTTATATTTTATGTTGATTTTAGCTGTTATGCTTTTAAGTTATGCTGACAAGAAT
>CAMWLH010000302.1 GCA_947175045.1 uncultured Clostridia bacterium
CGCGTGAAGCAAAGCGGAACATGAGTGCGGAAATTTTGAAATTCTTTTAAATCATTTAATTCTTGTCAACATATTCCAGCAGATCCCCTGGCTGGCAGTCCAGAACCTCGCACAGGCGCTCAAGCGTGGAGAACCGCACCGCCTTTGCCTTTCCCGTTTTGAGTATGGATAGGTTGGCGGGGGTTATCTCGATTTTTTCGGCGAGCTCGTTGGAGGAAATTTTCCGCTTTGCCATCATAACGTCAAGATTTACTATTATCGGCATATTTCTCCCGCCTTTCACACCGTAAAATCATTTTCTTCGCGGATAGCCACCGCCTGCTCAAAGCAGTTCTTCACCACGCGGAGAATAAGCCCGAAGAACGCCGCCGCAAAAACTATCACAAACCCCACGGGACGGTGGAACGAAAAGTAAATGAATATCACCGACACCGCAAAGCAGCAGTAGGATATCCGCCTTAAATACCTGACGTTGTTTTGTATGAACGGCTTTCCCTTGCGGATATTCCACAGCAGCAGATCGAGATTTATAAGCGCGTACACCGCGGGCGGCACTATGCAGTACAGCGTTATCAGAAGCGGCAGAAAAAGCGATCTCCCGCCGCTGGGCAGTATCACATAGTCGTCATAGAACCGTACTATGAACGGCGCGGCGACACAGCACGCAAGAATTATCAGATACACCGCCTTGATAATACAGGAGGACAATATTACCGATTTATCCTTATTCCACATAAAAATTCCCCTTTATTTTTTCTTGCAAGGATATAATACCATATTCCATATCATTTGTCAATAGATTTTTATCGAAAAACAATAATTTTTTATTGAAATTTAATCTGCGGGTCTGATCTTCGGCAATCGAATGTTTTCTATCGAATATAAAACGGAAACCTGTCCGAATAGCCGCTAAACGCTTGTCTTGCGGACTATGTGGACAGGTTTTAAATCAACATAATGATTTTTTGTCAGAATGCTTTTTGTATAGAATGAGAGCGGCTTTGTATTCACAGCAAAGCCGCAAAAGAAAATTCCCTTTTAAGCTCCGTATACCATTTCTCCGCTGCGTATCTCCTCACAATATCTTGCAAGCTCCTCCATTTTGCCGCGGAAGCAAAGGGAAAGCTCGGGTATATTTGTATAGTCGTTGGGACGCATAAGGCTCGGCGGCTTAGGCAGCTTCAATGCGTTGGAGCGCGCCAGGATATTCCCCACAAATTCCGAGCAGAAGAAGTGGTGCTCGCGGTCATACGCGGAAATATTGAGTTTACACAGAAGAAGCCCGATTACGTTGTAGTTGTAGCTGTCTATCTGCTTTATCATTTCCGCAACCAGTTTTTGGGCGGAATAGTATGCCTTATCGTCAACTATCAGCTCGTACACCGCGCAGGGAATATCTCCGTGCTCGCTGTAATATCCCTTGTCCGCGTACTCCAGCCTTAGTCCCGCGGGCAGCGGCATATTTCCCTTTCGCGCAAAGCTGTACATAGGGCTGAGATCTTTTTCAAAGGCTATGGACGCGTGGGTATATTCGCACTCGGAAAGAGCGCTTATCATCTTCGACACCATTGTGTCGGATTTTGAGAGCATTATGTATATGGTTTTCAAATTATTTCCCTCACAATTTAGTTTGTGTGATATCTTAAATATAACATAAAACCCGCGCAAAATCAACAGAATGTTTCTGTCAATTTGCTTAATTTTTTCTTATTTAAAAAAATTTTTCCGCGCCCCTCCCGTAAAAGCTCCGCATTCGCTTCGCTTTCACTGGCTCCCACGAAAAAATTTCCCGCGGGGGCGGAGCGTTGAGCTATGATAACTCCGATTTGTCACGATTTCGGGCAAATACAGATTGCTCCCGACGGTTCGTCTGATTTTTGTCGCTGAATATATTATATCGGTATTCGGTTCAGATAGCGGTAAATAAAAGGTTAAGATAAAGTAAAATTTTTGTGGACAACGTTTACCTTTTTATTATACACCCTTGCTGTGGATTTGTCAATAAATTATGGGAGTTATTACAGGATTTTTGCCACAGGATTTGACGCTTTGCGGCAAGTTTCGTAAGAGACGCTCCTTTGCGGAATTATGCTCGGAAAATCAAGAATATATTTGCGATATATGCTATAATACGGTCACAGAGTTTCTTAAGGCTCGTAAAAAATTGCTTAAAAGGTCTTGAATAAAGCGACGATTTGTGTTAAAATGTTTATGTACGCTTTGCCGCATACTTGCCGTTACCCGTATGCGGGAACGCGCCGTGCTTCCGCTGAATGCTCCTCGGTCGGGACGTTATGAAGCATGGGCGCTTTATTGGATTATTAAGGAGGATTTTGATATGATAGTTAAACCCAAGGTAAGAGGATTTATTTGCACGACTGCTCATCCTATCGGATGCGAGGCAGAGGTAAAAAGGCAGATCGATCACGTTAAAGCTCAGCCGAAAACTAAGGGTCCGAAAAAGGTTCTGGTGATAGGTTCGTCCATGGGCTACGGACTGGCTTCGAGAATAGCTGCGGCTTATTCCTGCGGCGCGGCGACGATAGGCGTGATGTTCGACCGCCCCGCAAGTGGCAACAAGACCGCGACCAGTGGCTGGTATAATACCAAAGCCTTTGAGAAATTTGCCGCAGAGGACGGCTTGTACGCCAAAACGATAAACGGCGACGCATACTCCGACGAATGCAAAAAAGAAGTGATCGAGCTTATAAAATCCGACCTTGGGAAGGTGGATATGGTGGTATATTCGCTTGCCGCTCCGAGAAGAACGGTGGGCGATACGGTGTACTCAAGCGTTCTTAAGACTACGGGCGAGCCGTACACCAACAAGACTATTGACTTAAGAAACAACTGCGTTTCGGAGATAACGATAGAGCCCGCCACAGAGGAGGAGATAACCGCCACCGTAAAGGTCATGGGCGGCGAGGACTGGGAGGCGTGGATAGACGCGCTCAAAGCCGCGGACGCCATAGAGGACGGCGCGGTGACGGTGGCTTATTCCTATATAGGTCCCAAGCTCACTCACCCGATGTATTTCGAGGGATCTATCGGCAGGGCAAAGGCGCATCTCTACGAAACGGCGAAAAAGCTTACCAAAGACGGAATAAAAGCGTACATTTCCGTAAACAAGGCGCTTGTTACTCAGTCCAGCGCCGCTATACCGATCGTCCCGCTTTATATCTCTATTCTTTATAAGGTAATGAAAGCGAAGGGCAATCACGAGGGCTGCATTGAGCAGATGTACCGTCTGTTCAATCAGAAGCTGTACGGTGACTCCGTGCAGACGGACGAAAACGGAATGATCCGTCTTGACGATCTTGAAATGCAAAAGGACGTTCAGGACGAGGTAACGGAGCTTTGGAACACGCTCTCTCAGGATAATTTAAAGGAATGCGCCGATCTTGACGGCTACTGGGAGGATTTCTACGCTCTGTTTGGTTTTGGTATAGAGGGAGTAGACTACGAATCAGACGTAGACGTATGATAGGTTTGTATAAATTAAAGCGACAAAAACCCCAAGCAGGAAATTTTACGCAATCCGCCGTGAAAGCGCAGCGCAGCGGAGCTTTTACGGCGAGATAGCGCAAACGACACAAAG
>CAMWLH010000303.1 GCA_947175045.1 uncultured Clostridia bacterium
GTGTAGCGCAGCGCGTTGAAAATATCATTCATGGGCGGGTAAATGCGTCGGGAGTTATACTCGCTCTTCAGAAACTCCCTTAATTTCAGATAATATTCCTTTTGAAACTCATCTGCGAGCAGCTCGTCCCATTCGTTTCCAATGTTCACCATGTTGTTTTTCCTCCGTTTTCGGTCTTGATTATAGTACCCCCGCCTACGACTATATCACCGTCGTACAGCACCACCGCCTGTCCCGCGGTGACCGCCCGCTGCGGCTCGTCAAAGGTTATTTTCACTCCGCTTGCGGAAGCCTCAACATATGCGGGAGCCTCCCTTGCGCTGTAACGGGTCTTGCCCCATACTCTCAGCGGCTTTTCGGGAGCGCCTTCGCGGGATATCCAGTTGAAATCGTTCGCGATAAGCGTGCGGGAATACAGCTCCCTTTCGGGTGCGAGGGTCACGGTGTTGTCCGCGGTATTTTTTCCGCAGACATACATCGGCTGCGGGAACGACAGCCCCAGCCTCTTGCGCTGACCTATGGTATAGTGAATTATTCCCTTGTGCTCCCCCAGAACGTTCCCGCTTTTGTCGACAAAGCTGCCGCGTGGGTAATCCTTTCCCGAGTACCGCCGTATAAATCCCGCGTAGTCCCCGTCGGGAACAAAGCAGATATCCTGGCTGTCCCGCTTTGTGGCGTTTACAAGATCGAGTTCCCGTGCGATCTCCCTTATCTCCTCCTTGCTCCCGAAATCCCCCAGCGGAAATTTCGTGTGAGCGAGCTGCTCCTGCGTCAGCGAGTACAGCACATAGGTCTGATCCTTGGCAGCGTTGAGCGATCTTTTCAGCAGCCACCGCCCGCTTTTTTCGTCAAGCTCCGTTCTCGCGTAGTGCCCCGTAACAATAAAATCGCACCCGAGCTCTCCCGCGCGGCGGTACAGCCTGTCGAATTTAAGAAAGCGGTTGCAGTCGATGCAGGGGTTCGGCGTGAGCCCCTTTTCGTAAGCCTCCGCAAAGCGCCGTATGACCTGCCTTTCAAAATCCTCCGTGAAATTGAACACATAATACTTCATACCCAGCCTTGCGCAGACTCCGCGCGCGTCCTCCGCGTCGCTTGCGGTGCAGCAGGATTTTTCCGAGTGCTCCCCGTCCTCGCCGTGCAGCTTCATTGTAGCGCCGATACAGTCATACCCCGCCCTTAACATAAGCGCGGCGGCAACGGAGCTGTCCACCCCTCCGCTCATGGCGATAAGCGCCCGCCGCTTATCCATTGCCCAGCCTCAGCATTTCGTCAATGCAGCGCTTAGCCTTAAGGCGCGTGTCCTCATCAAGGACTATCTCCTCGCCGTCCGTTCCTTCAAGGCAGTGCAGCACGTCCGCTATGGTCGTGAGCTTCATATTGTGGCACACCAGATCCTTTGACAACGGGTAAAAGCGCTTATCGGGACACTCTATCCCCAGGTGCTGCACGATGCTGTTTTCCGTTCCGATTATGAAAGACTTAGCCGTGCTCTCTTTAGCGTAATCCATAATTTCCGTCGTGCTCCCCACAAAATCCGCAAGCGCCGCGACCTCTTCAACGCACTCGGGGTGAACCAGAAACAGCGCGTCCGGGTGAGCCTCCTTTGCGGCAAGCACCTCGCGCTTGGTTATTTTCGCGTGGGTGGGGCAGCCGCCGTTTATCAGCTTTATCTCCTTTTCGGGTACCTGCTTGGCTATGTACCCGCCGAGATTGCAATCGGGGATAAACAGTATCTTCCCCGCGTCCATATTCTTTATGATTTTAGCCGCCGAGGAAGATGTAACGCACACGTCGCACAGCGTTTTCAGCTCCGCGGTCGTATTTATATACGCCACCACCGCGTGGTCGGGATAGCGCTCCTTCAGCTGCGCCAGCATATCAACGTCAAGCTGCTCCGCCATGGGACAGCCCGCGTCGCTTTTAGGCAGCAGCACGCGCTTTTCCGGGGATAATATCTTGCAGGTCTCCGCCATAAAGCGTACACCGCACATCATCACCGTGCCCGCTTCCGTTTTCGCCGCCTTCTGAGCCAGCCCGAAGCTGTCGCCGACAAAATCCGCCACCTCCAGAATATCATGCGACTGATAGCAGTGCGCCAGTATGCACACGTCCTTTTCCTTTTTCAGCGCAATAATGCGCTCCTGTATATCCCTTATCATAATGCTGACCGTACTCCTTTATTTTAATTTGAAATTTCCCGCACCGCAAGAACGCTGCTTTGCAGAGTTTTTGCTATCCCGCCGCAAAAGCTCCGCTTTCCGCTTTGCGGAAAACTGCGCTTCCACGGCGGATTGCGGAAAATTTCCTGCGCGGGCTTTATGCTGTCCTATTTGAGTGTGCCTTTGCTGCGGAACTAAATGCTGAAATCATTCCCTGCCGAGGACTGATCCAGTATATCCCGGAGCGTCACCCCGTCAAGGTACTCGTTAATGACCTTATACAGCCCCTCCCACACGGGCAGGGTGATACAGTCCGCGCTTCTGGGGCAGCTTGCGCTCTCCTGCTGAAGACAGCTGACCGGGCAAAGGCTGCCCTCCGTCACCCGCAGAATCTCGCCGACCGTGTATTTCTCCGGCGGCTTCGCCAGAAGATATCCGCCCTGGAACCCGCGGTTCGCCCGCAGCAGATCCGCCTTGTTGAGCAGCGGCACTATCTGCTCCAGATACTTCTTCGATATATTCTGCCTTGCGGCTATGTCCTTAAGAGCGATATACTGCCCTGCCGCTTCCGAACCCTCCGTTGAATGCTGCGCCAGATCGAGCAGCATTCTGAGCGCGTAGCGCCCCTTTGTTGAAATCTTCATTTTGATCTCCTGATTTCTGCTTTTAGGTTATGTTGACGAAAATCAAATGATTTAAAAGAATTTCAAGATTCCCCTGCGCAGACGATTTGCGTAACTTTGCTTAAGCGCATTTGATCCCTTGTTTTTCGTCAACTGTTTACTCTATTATACCACGAACACAGTAGGCTTTCAATACCTTTTTGTTTGTGAATTTTAACGAAAAAGATCCTACAAGTTTGTAGGATTTACGGCTTTTGTCAATTGTCTATGAATCGAATCTGCTTTTTTGTCATTTTCCTGTTAACTTTATACTACGCCTATTGTCAAATTGGCATTTAATTAGCCCAGAAACATACACAAAATGTCAAAAACCACATAGAATAATAGTAATTATTATTGAATTTTATTACATTATTTAACATAATTAGATTTTTTTATTCAGAAGAGCGCCAAACGGTGCGTGTCAAAACTGTGAAAAATGCACAAAATTCAAAAAGTTTTTCAAACTGTATTGACAAAATCGATAAGACGCTGTATAATATAATCAAACAAATAAATATTGGAAAACCTCCTTAGTTATTTGTTTTGTTTAGTTGTCTCCTTTCTTTTGTTCTACACATAATAATTTAATTTTTACTCGCGGGTTGTCCCGCACCGAGCCGTAACGGCTCATTTTTTTTGTGTTTTTTTCTAATTTTCACATTAAAGTTATGGAAATTGACAGCAAAATATGCTATACTAGATAGTAAGAAGTGAGAAATAAGATTTTGATCTTAGCTGCCGGTCTGTATATTAAAGTGTTGATCCGGGC
>CAMWLH010000304.1 GCA_947175045.1 uncultured Clostridia bacterium
CCGACGATAAAGCCGAGCTCCTCGCAAATTACGGCGAAACTGAAATCGTTCTGATCCTACGGGAGATAGTAGTGCTTCTGAACAGAGTTGCCGAAGCCGACGCCCCAGAATCCGCCCGAGCCTACCGCCAATACCGCCTGATAGGACTGATAGGTGGTACCATCGATATCAGCGGTGGGGTCGAAGGTGTTAGACACTCTCTCCATAAAATACGTGTAGTCACTCACCACGAAGAACATCACTGCCCCGACGGCAAGCGCCGCCACTCCCACAAGGATAGCGGGCTTGATGTTGATACCTCCCACGAACAGCATAGCCGCCCATAATACCGCCATTATAACAAAGCCCGACAAATGCGGCTGAAAATACATCAGCACAAAGATCACGACCAGCAGCCACATCGGCCGCCTTATGCCGTACTTGAACAGCCTTATCCTGTCGAAATTCTTGTGTATGTACCACGCCATAAAGATTATCAGCCCGACCTTAAGCGTGTCCGACGGCTGAAACGAGCCGAGCAGCGGTATCGCCAGCCAGCGCTTCGGACCGCCCTCGATATTGCTTACTCCAAAGGGGATCGTCATCGCCGTCAGTATCAGCGTTATGACCAGTATGACCTGCGCCAGGTTGAAGCGCCGCCCGCCGGGGAGCTTGAATTCCTTGCGCAAAAAGCGGTAATCGAACACGCTCAGCACAAACATCGCCGCCAGACCTATCCCCGCCGCCAGCATCTGCTTCGAGATATACGCGAAGGAGTCGCTGTCGTTCTTGCGGTAGCTCCAGACGTGCCCTGCCGAGAACATCATCGTCATACCGAACACCAGCAGTACCAGCGTGATGACCAGCATAGGCACGTCCACGCGGCTGGAAAAATCCAGCACCGCTATGGCGTTTGGGTTATTCCTTTTTTCCTTCCCTTTTCGGGAGCTCTGCCGCCTCGCGCGGTCGTCGGCGCTCGGCGGGCTTGCCTTTTTTCTTGCAGTTGTTTCCATAATTCCTCCCGAAAAGACCTTAATACATTACCCTCACCAGCAGCACCGCGGCGATACCCAGTACCAGGGCTGCCGCTGAGAATACCGCGTCGATCTTTATCTCGCTCCAGCCGCTCAGCTCAAAATGATGATGAATGGGAGTCATCTTGAACAGACGCTTGCCCTCCTTTGTGTGATGTATCTTTTTCGTTATTTTGAATACCGTCACCTGTATCACCACCGACAGCGCCTCCAAAATATAGACCAGCGCCGCGATTATCATCAGCACCTCGCAGCCGCAGCCCACGCCCACCGCGCAGACCACTCCGCCCAGGAACATCGACCCCGTATCTCCCATAAACACCTTTGCGGGCGGGAAATTCCACATCAGAAACCCTATGCACGCGCCCGCGGTACACATTGTCAGCAGCGTTTCCCCGAACATTCCCAGCATTCCCGAGATCACCGCGAACGTCGCCATATACACCACCGTTACCGACGAGCACAACCCGTCTATCCCGTCCGTGAGATTTACCGCGTTCACCAGATACAGTATCACTACCCCCATTATCGGGTAGTACAGCAGCCCCATGTCAAGCTGCCAGCCCCAGGGGAACGTCACCGCCGTTCTCGCGCAGCCGCTTACATACAGCGTCGCGAAATACGCCGCGATTATCAGCACCTGTATAACGATCTTCTGCATTACCGTCAGACCCTCGTTATGATGCTGCTTCACCTTAATAAAATCGTCCAGAAATCCCATGAAACCGAACAGCGTCGCCATAACCAGCCCCGCCGCTGACCGTATCAGCTCCGGCTTATCCGTGCCGCTCCAGTCAGCGCCGCCGAAGGCTCCGTACAGTATCATTCCGCAGAGAAAGCTGACGAACACCGCTATTATGAACATTATCCCGCCCATGGTGGGAGTTCCCTCTTTTTTCGCCTTGTGCCACTTCGGTCCTATATCCAATATCGTCTGCCCATATTTCAGCTTATGCAGAAACGGTATAAACCACATCCCCGCCAGCCATGTCAGCGCGAACGCCGCGCAAGCCATCAAAACATTAGTAAACGTCATCTTCTCTCCTTATTTTAAAGAATTTCAAAATTCCCGCAAGCACTCTCCGTTCCACGAAGTTTTGCGCAAAAAGCTGCGAAAGACCACAAGCAATTACGCGATCATTGCTCAAAACCTTGCTCCACTCCGAGCGATTGCGGGAACCGGTCTTCGTTTGCGTTCACAAACCCGACCTTTTTGAAATTCTGCTGCGTGGGCGGGCTGCTGCCGATTTCCGATCGTTGCCTTGCCGCACCCGCTTTATGTTGCTCTATGGAAACATCGCTTTATTGCGCGTACGTTACGGTATGTGAACCTTTTCGGCTATTTCTTCCATCTTCATTCCGCGGCTGCCCTTGAATAGCACCGCGTCGCCCTCGGAAAGGTACTCGTTGAGCTGCTCCGTCAGTTTTCCTTTATCCTCGCTGTGGAACACCTCCACGCCGCTTCCCGTCAGCGCGTCGCGGCAGACCGCCATTTCCCGTCCATACAGAAAACAAGCGTCCGCGTGAAGCCGTATATAATCCGCTATTATCGCGTGGAGCTGCCTTGACATCTCCCCCAGCTCCAGCATATCGCCCAGCACCGCTATCTTCCGCTGTGCCTCTATGCTCCCCAACACCGACAGCGCCGACCTCATCGACGTGGGGCTCGCGTTGTAGCAGTCGAGTATCACCGTTATATCGCCGCGGCGCTCTATCCTCTGCCGCATTCCGCTCGCCTCGTAATTGAGAAACGCGGGAATTATCTCCTCCGCCGTCATGCCAAACTCTCTGCCCGCGCAGAATGCCGCAAGCGCGTTCATTATATGATGTTCCCCCACAACTTTCAGCTCTGCCGCGTAGCGTTTTCCCTCCGCGACGAGCTCGAAGCGCTCCCCGTCGGGCGTGTGTACGATATTCACCGCCATTACGTCGCAGTCCGCGCCGAAGCCGTACCGTATCACCCTGCGCCCAAGGCTCTCTCCCGATATCGTTCCCAAGTATTCGTCGTCGCCGTTTATGATAAGCGGAGCGCCCTCAGCCGCGCCGTCAAGTATCTCCAGCTTAGCCCTGAGTATATTCTCGCGGGACTTGAGATTCTCGATATGGCAGTAGCCTATATTCGTGATTATTGCCGCGTCGGGGTGAGCTACGCGCGAAAGCTGCGAAATCTCCCCCAAGTCCGACATACCCATCTCTATGACCGCCGCGCCGAAGCCCTCATTAAGCCTGAAAAGCGTCCTCGGCATACCGATATCGTTATTGAAATTCCCCTCAGTCTTAAGGGTATTGTATTTCGCGGAAAGCACCGCGTAAACCATATCCTTTGTGGACGTTTTCCCCACGCTGCCGGTTACCCCGCACAGCTTTACGGGGAATTTACCTCGGTAATACCGCGCGAGAACAAGCTGTGCCGTCCTGGAATCCCTTGTGTAAATTACCGGGATATCCGCCGAAACGTCTCCGTCGCACATAGCCGCCGCCGCGCCCTTTTCCGCCGCCGCCGCCACAAAATCGTTGCCGTTGAAGTTCTCGCCCCTTATC
>CAMWLH010000305.1 GCA_947175045.1 uncultured Clostridia bacterium
CTACCGCGCTGCGTGCGTATCTCGAAACCATCGGCGACTGCGTTGTGGTGGTGGACGACGAGGATATCATCAAGGTGCACGTTCACTCCAATAATCCCGGCAAGGCGATAGAGGAAGCGCTTAAATTCGGAGAGCTGACCAAGGTCAAGATAGAGAATATGCGCGAGCAGCACAACAATATCATCAAAGCAGACAAGGCGGCGCAGAAGCACCGTAAGCAGCCTGTTCCTCCCGAGAAGGATATAGGATTTGTCGCGGTGGCGGCAGGAGCGGGACTGGAGGCTCTGTTTTCAGACCTCGGTGCGGATTACGTTGTGCGCGGCGGACAGACCATGAACCCCTCCACGGAGGATATCCTCGAGGCGATAGGACAGACCCCCGCACACAACGTATTTGTCCTGCCGAACAACAAGAACATCATTATGGCAGCGGAGCAGGCGGTATCTCTTGCGGACAGGAACGTATGCGTTCTCCAGTCGCGCACGATACCTCAGGGGATAACCGCGATGATGGCGTTCAACCCCGACGCGGATTTCGCCGCGAACCGCAGCGGTATGACCGAGGCGCTGGACAGGGTGGCAAGCGGACAGATAACCTACGCGGTGCGCGACAGCGAATACGACGGGCATAAGATAAAGCAGGGCGAGATACTTGCAATGGATAACGGAAAGATAGTATTTACCGAAAAGGACGTTACCAAGGCTCTTGTGAAGCTCACCAAGCGCCTTGTCACCTCCGCGAGCAGCTATGTTACCGTTATCTACGGCTCCGACGTGACCGACGAGGACGCCGAGGCGGCTTATGAAACGCTGCGCGGCAAAATAAGCGATGATGTGGAAATTGTGACGGTAAACGGCGGGCAGCCCGTGTATTACTACATAATTTCGGTGGAGTAACGCGATTCTCATGGAAATAACCTACCTTAAAGGCGTAGGACCAAAAAAAGCGGAGCTGTACAAAAAACTCGGCATAGAAACCGTCGAGCAGCTCGCCGAGCTTTACCCGCGTGATTATGTGGATTTTACCGATGTTACCGCGATACGGGACGTCGTTTTGGGAGAGGTCTGCGCCCTGCGCGCGGTGGTGACGCAAAAAACCGAGCCGTTCAGCAAATACGCGCGGGTCGCGCTCTACAAAGCGGAGCTTAAAGACGATACCGGCTGCATTACGGCGGTATTTTTCAACGCGAAATACACCTTTGACAAGCTGGAGCTTAACAAGGAATACATTTTTTGCGGCAAAATAACCGGCGACCTCGCTCATTTACAGATATCATCACCGATGTATGTGGGAGCGAACGAGCAGGGTCTGCTGCCCAAATACCGCTTAACGGCGGGGCTTTCCAACAATATGGTGAGCGCCAACATGAAAACCGCGCTTTCCGTGATAAAGCGCGAGGAAACGCTCAGCGCGGAAATACTTGAAAAATTCAATCTTATCGGGGCGCAGGAAGCGCTGCTTAAAATACACTTCCCAAAATCCCGTGAGGAATACACCGCCGCCCGCCAAAGACTTGTTTTTGAAGAGCTGCTCACGCTTAAGCTGGGCTTGTCAATGATACGCTCACGGGGCAGGGATATGAGCGGCGCGGTCATGTCCGACGCGGACACAGACGAATTCTGGAGCTCTCTGCCCTTTTCCCCCACCTTTGCCCAGCAGCGTGCGGCAGCGGAATGTATCGCGGATATGAAGCGGGAATATCCCATGAACAGACTGCTTCAGGGCGACGTTGGCTCGGGAAAGACGCTGGTCGCCGCGGCAGCCGCTTTTTTCGCGGCAAAAAACAATTTTCAGACGCTGGTGATGGCGCCCACCGAGGTGCTTGCAAGACAGCATTTCAAAACCTTTTCGGAGCTTCTGATACCGCTTGGTATAAAGACAAGCCTTATCACCGGAGGAATGACCGCAAAGGAGAAAAACGCGGCAAGAGCGGCGGCTGCCTCGGGCGATACCGATGTGATAATCGGCACGCAGGCACTTATACAAAAAACAGCGGATATCCATAGGCTGGGTCTTGTCATTGTGGACGAGCAGCACCGCTTCGGTGTAAATCAACGCTCCGCACTTGCGGAAAAGGGATACAATCCGCATATTCTCGCCATGTCCGCAACGCCTATTCCAAGAACGCTGGCGCTTATAATTTACGGCGATCTGGACGTTTCGGTGCTGAACGAGATGCCCAAGGGACGGATACCCATAAAAACCTACGCGGTAGATACCTCGTTCCGTCCGAGAATATACAAATTTATTAAAAAGCATATCGCCGAGGGAAAGCAGGCGTATATCGTCTGCCCGCTTGTTGAGAACGACGAAGGCAAAAGCGAAAAGGCAAGCGCGATAGAATATTACGAGCGGCTTGCTGAGGGAGAATTCCGCGATATTCCTACGGGTCTGCTTTACGGAAAAATGAAGCAGTCGGAAAAAGAGCGCGTAATGGCGGAATTCAAAGACAACATACTTAAGCTGCTTATATCCACCACCGTTATCGAGGTGGGAATAGACGTGCCGAACGCGGTTGTGATGCTTATTGAAAATGCGGAGCAATTCGGGCTGTCGCAGCTCCACCAGCTGAGGGGGCGCGTGGGGCGCGGAGCGGTGCAGAGCTACTGCGTGCTGATGACCGACAGCAAGAGCGAATACACCCGCGCCCGCACACGCGCTATGGTGGATACCTCGGACGGATATAAAATCGCGGATATGGATCTTCAGCTTCGCGGTCCGGGAAACTTCTTCGGACAGGAGCAGCACGGGCTTCCCCCGATGCGCATTGCCGATCTCGCGGACGACTCCAACGCGGTAACGGATGCGGACAGACTCGCGCAGGAGATTCTCGCGGAGGATCGCGATCTGTCCTCGGAAAAGAACGCCGGACTGAGGAAAAATGTGGAAAGGCTGTTCGGTTCCGCCGCGCAATACGGATGGAACTGATTTGCGGTGTTAAATCAAAGGTTCATGCGTGAGTTTGTAAAAAATGCCGCATTAAATTTGCGGAAATATCGGGTTGTACACAACAGACACCCGATCTGCCGAATTTTTTGACTGTATTCAACTATTTTTAAAAATTCAAGGAAGCGGTAAACGCTGAATTTGTGAGGTGTACATAGTATGGCATATAAATTGAAATTCGCTTTTGCCGCGTTTGGGATGGCGTTTGCATCACTGGTAATGTATGTTCTGCTTCATGAATCGGGTCACGCTCTTGTGGGCGTATTGTGCGGAGCGAGCAATATCAGAATCTCCATCATATCGGCACATACATCGTGGTGTGGCGGAAGCTTTAACGCAATAACGGATTCTTTGTGTCATGCCGCGGGGAGCGCTCTCCCCGTATGTATATCGTGGGGCGCGATGATTTTCTATTCAAAGAGCCGCAAAAGCCTGGTATATCAAATGACGTATGTCGTCTTTTTTGCCGTTACCACAGTGTCGGTGCTTTCTTGGGTGTTCTTGCCCGTTTACTCCATGTATGCGCCGCTACCGCAAACAGACGATGTCACAAAATTTCTGAACACTTCCGGCATTTCACCCGTCTTGGTTTCCC
>CAMWLH010000306.1 GCA_947175045.1 uncultured Clostridia bacterium
AATCAACACAATAAATCTAACAAAAAATTAGCGTGCCAGCATAAATTATCATTTACGCCACCAAAGGGCTGCCCATATCGGACAGCCCCTAAATTAAGGAGGATAACGAAAAACTCTTAAAGGATAATGCAGATAAGACCGCCGCAGCCGTCATTGATAATGCGCTGAATAGTCTCCTGGAGCTTCATTCGCGCGTCGGTGGGCATACGGTAGAGCTTATTGTGAAGACCCTCATTAACAAGATCGGAGAGCGATTTCCCAAAAATATTGCTCTCCCATATCTTGGTGGGATTCTCCTCAAAATCGTTGAGGAGGTAAGAAATAAGCTCCTCAGACTGCTTCTCGCTGCCAACGATGGGATTTATCTCGGTGGTGATATTCGCGGACATCATATGGATCGAGGGAGCGCTGGCGCGCAGCCTTACCCCATACTTTCCGCCCTGCTTTATTATCTGCGGCTCGTCGAGGGAGAGTTCGTCCATGGTGGGCAGCACGATACCATATCCGGTAGCCTCCACCTCCTCCAGAGCCCCCTTGACCCTCTCGTAGCGCCGCTTGATATCCGCGAGCTCTATCATGCAGGGCATAAGATCGCTCTCGTCGTTGAGCTCAAGCCCCGTTTCCTCGCCGAGTATCTTGTAAAACAGCTCCCCGCGCAGAACGATATCTATTACTCCCGAGCCCGTACCCAGATCAAGCTCTTCCATAAACGCCCTTGAAATGTGCTCGCATTCCGAGACCTTCTCGGCGGCGGATTTTATGTCGGTGATCCCGTGAATATCCGCGGCAGCCTCCTTCAAACTCGCGAAAACTGCCTTTTTGAGCCAGTGCTCCTTGTTCAGCGCGGTTATCCACTTCGGCATTTTCACCTTGACCTCGCATACGGGGAATTTCAGCAGAACTTCCCCCAGAATTTCCTTTATCTTTGCCTCGTCGATATCAATGCAGTTTACCGGCATTACCGTCGCGCCGTACCTCCCGGACATATCCGCGGCAAGCGCCTTGCTTTCAGCGCTGTCGGGATTCTGACAGTTCAGCAGCACCACAAAGGGCTTGTTGATCTCGTTCAGTTCCGCGATAATGCGCTCCTCCGCCGCCTGATATTCCTCGCGGGGAATATCGGTAATGCTGCCGTCGGTGGTGATGACTATGCCGATCGTAGAGTGCTCGGTAATGACCTTGCGCGTTCCCACCTCTGCCGCCATATTAAAGGGTATCTCCTCGTCAAACCATGGCGTCATAACCATTCGCGGAGCCTCGTTCTCGATATATCCGATAGCGCTGGGGACGATATACCCAACGCAGTCTATCAGCCGCACGTTCATTTTTGCGCCCTCTTCGAGCTCCACGCTGACCGCCTCCTCGGGAACGAATTTCGGCTCGGTGGTCATAATGGTCTTGCCTGCGGAGGACTGGGGCAGCTCGTCGTTGGCTCTGCCGCGGCGGAACTCGTCGGGGATATTGGGTATGACGAGCGTGTTCATAAAGCGGCTTATAAAGGTGGACTTCCCCGAGCGGACGGGACCCACTATGCCGAGATAGATATTGCCCTCCGTCCGCCGCGCAATATCGGTGTAAATTGAGTTGTTCATAAACTGACCTCTCCTTTATTCAAACAGTAGGAATGAGAACCATGCCCGAAAGGGGCGCCTTCTCGTCCTCTATCTCGTTTTCGCGCATAATAGCCTCAACGGTGGTGTTGTAGCGCTTAGCGACGCTCCAGCAGTCCAGGCTTCCGCAGGAATAATATATCCTCAGCGCATATTCGTCCGTTTTCTCCTTAGGTCTGTCCTCGTAGACTGTCACCGCGCTGATAGCCTCAACGGGAGTTATGTTGCGCAGATTTCCGTTAAGCTCTATCTGTGCGGTAAGGTCGAGGGAACCGTCGGGGCGGATAGAAAATCCCGTGTCGGTCACTGCCGCGCCGAAGTCTACCACGGTGTCGTTGGTGAGATCGGCGGCGGGAACGGTCTGCTCAAATGACTCCTGCTTTTCTATAAAATAAGGGGAGTTATCAGCGGTCATGCCCACAGCCTGCCAGCATATCTGCCCCGAAAGCAGCAGCTCCCTGTCGGAATTTACGCGGCAGATAAGATTCCCCAGTTCGCTGCGGCAGTCCCACACGGAGCGAACCTCGCCGCTGTCACAGGAAAGCGAGGAGCGCAGCGAGAGCTGCTGCGAGAGCACGCGGGGATTCTCGCCTATCTTGAGCAGCGAGGTCACAAAGTCGCTCTCAAAGCGCGTTGAATACATATCGGTGGGAATAACGACCTTTTCCTCGCGCTGCGCACGGATCCTGCACATAACCAGCAGCTCGCAGGAAATTATCCCGCCCTCGGTTTTGGGAGCAAGCTCCAGATTCATTATGGTGAGCTCGGGCAGACAGAGGTGGGAATCGGTAATTCCGTTCACGTCGAGAATAACGCTCACAGGAATATCCGCCGACATTCTTTCCATATCCGTGCAGCCGCTGTTTTCGGGGTCGTGAACTCCGTAAAGAGCGTTCAGCGTGACCGTTCCCTTTATCACCGCCTTATCCGCGATAACGCGCAGGTCGGTTATCTTAGCCACCGCGTCGCTTTGAAGGATAAAGCCTATCCCCGTAGCTCCCGTTTCTATCTCCTCGCGGACGGTTATCTGCTTTTCCGCGGTAAGAGTTTCGCCGCAGCAGGTGATCTCCGAGGTGCGTATCTGAATATCGTCCGGGAGCGCCGGCAGCTCGTACCGCGTGGGAGCGACTGCCTTTATCTTGCAGCTCACCGCCCCGCGAACGTCTATGCGCCTGCTGCTGACGGCGCGGCAGTTGCAGTAGTCGGACTTCAGCGCCATCGACACCGTAGGTGTCGCCGACGGGAGCTTTCTCCCCATATCCACGGTCTTGGAGTAGGTGTAGCGCTGATCTACGCAGTGCACCGCGGAGCTCCCCTCGGCGAGGTACAGCACCTTTATGTATACCACTCCGTCCAGCGTCAGCTTGGAGTCTCCCGTAGCGCTGTAAGAAATGATACGCGGCGTCAGCGTGCATTTGAGAATTTTGAATATCTCGGGGTAATAATCGGGCAGAACATAGTCCAGCTCCACGCCCTGCTCGGTCTGTCCGTCGAAAACCACCTCGTCGGTGTAGATAACGTTTTCGGGCGGCGATTGTATGATGTTTTCCATGTCAATATCCTCCTTGGGGTTTGTTTTTTGCCGTTGCCGTGCGGCTTAAATTCTTTTTCAAGGACAATATATGCTTGTATAGGGGCAAGTATGATTATTTTTGCTTATTTTTTCGGACAAAAGGAAATGCGGCACTCAATATTGCCGCAAAAATTGTTATGTTTAAATAAATTTCTATGTTGCTCGTTTCTTTTGTTATGTGAGAAAGAATTTCTCACGCGCTCGGACAGGGGCGAAACCTTCGGGGGAGGCGGGAGGAAAGAAAATCCGACAAAAGCGGGGCTCTCCCCTCCCCCTACGGGTGCACCCCGCCCCCGGGGGCGGGGATACCCGGGGGGCGCGGCCGACGACGGCGGAGGGGGAGAGGGGGGGGGG
>CAMWLH010000307.1 GCA_947175045.1 uncultured Clostridia bacterium
CGGAGAATTCCGCGCGGGCGTTCTCGATAAGCCGTTCCTTAGTTTCTTTATTATTATCCAAATTTTAACTCCCCGACATAACGTTGTTGCTATAATTATATTTTAACATACTTTTTTTAAAATGTCAAGAGGTTTTAAATTAAAAAAAAGGTATTGGCAACTGCCATTGAATATGTTACAATATATTTAGGGTAGTTTATACTAACTCGCGAATTTGCCGGCGTATTTTGTCCCGGTATTTATTTTTGGAATTGATTTAGTTAAGACTAATCCAATTCCGCTTATACATGGAGGAACGCAGATGAATTTATTCGAAAGCATTGAAAAAGGTCTGATTCGGCACTGCTCGCCAACGCTCGCCTCTTTGAAAACAGCCAGCTTGTTTACGCTTGAATTTATCTGTCAAAAAGAGCAGAACGAGGTTCTTCGCAAGTAGAACAATAGCTCATTCGATAAAGACGTTGCTATGATCGCGCTGCGGGAAACAGATAAGTTTCTCCGTTCTTACACTTTAACGCTCCTTCCAATCGCTGCATGTATGTTAATTCATAACCCCCCCATAGTTCAGATTTTTTGTTTTTTCAACTGTCTGTTCTATGGGGATTATATCAAAAAAAACTCACAGGCGTTCTGTGCGACTTATACAAAAACGAACTGGAAAATTTTTCATAGGGAGGGTTCAAGTCCACTTTCGTGTCGAAAATATCTGTGGACCGCGAATCCTGTTTTTCGCAAGATTTATGCCCACAAATGGCTTTATATCGCCGTTTGTGGGCATAATATCTTTTTAGTAACAATTAGTTGGTGCCGGCGGTGGGACTTGAACCCACACGCCATTGCTGACAACAGATTTTGAGTCTGTCTCGTCTGCCGATTCCGACACGCCGGCTTATTACCGTAATATTATACCACATTACGGCAATTTTGTCAATCCCCTTTTGCATTTTTTATAGATTGCCGCGGAAAAATCACCGATATACCTCACAGCCCGTCCCGCTCATAATCCGCGCGGAGCTGCCCGCAGGCCGCCTTTAGCCCCGTCCCGAACTCTCTGCGCCTTGTCGCCACAATACCGTTTTTTCTCAGAACACCGCGAAATAACTCTATTTCCTCGTTGGAGCTCTTTCTAAAACCGTTATCGGTGGGATTATAGGGAATAATATTAACATAAAAGCTGCGGCTGCCGATAAGCCGAGCGAGCTGCTTCGCGTGCTCGGGGAGGTCGTTCACACCGCCCAGCATAACGTATTCCAGCGTGACGCGTCGCCCCGTTCTCTCCGAAAAATACTCTGCCGCCGTTAGCACCTCTTTCAGCGGATACGCCTTGTTTATGGGCATAATGCGGCTCCGCAGTTCGTCGTTGGGCGCGTGAAGGCTTATCGCCAGGTTGTAGCTGCTCGGGAGCTCCGCGTACTCGTAGATCCTCGGCACTATTCCGCAGGTGGACACCGTAATATGCCTGCGTCCCACCGCAAGACCCTTGTCCGCGGAAACTATCCCGCAGAAATTCCTTACCTCCTCAAAATTATCAAACGGCTCGCCGATACCCATTACCGAGACACCGCCGATATCCGCGCCCAGCTCTCGCCGAACCGCCATGACCTGCCCCACGATCTCCCCCGCTAAAAGGCTGCGCCGCTTCTTCATTCGCCCGCTCTGGCAGAATACGCAGCCCATATTACACCCTACCTGTGTGGAAACGCACAGAACATTCCCGAATTTCTGCCGCATAAGCACCGTTTCGGCATACTCCCCGTCCTTGAGCCGCAGCAGCAGCTTGGCGGAATCCTCGCTGTCAAGCGTCTCGACCACCTCGGGAAACTCAAACTCAAGATCCGCTTTAAGGCGCGCGGTTACCCTGTCCGCAAAGCCGAACTCCGCGAAATCCTCTATCCCCTTTTTGTATATCCCATCGTAAATAAGCCCCGCCTTGAACGGATTTTCACCTATATCAGCGAAATAGCGCTCCAGAGCCGCTTGCGTTATCCCATAAATATTCATCTTAATTATCTAATACCCACTGTGCCAGGCTTGCGGCAAAATGCTTTACTTCAATTCTGTCCGCGATCTCCCAAAGCCGCGAGGTGCACACCACCGCTTCCCCGACCCTGTACAGCAGCGCAAGCCGCTCCGCACGCTGGGGATTATCTATCACCCAAACATCGGGGACAATATCCTGCGGCAGCCTCGCACAATGACTGTGGGAAACTATCCCGTACCATGGCGGGGTGGTGTGCTTTTCGCAGGGAAATCTCCCAAGCAGACCGCTCTCGGTGTCTATCAGCAGCCCCAGAGTTCCTGTGGGAACGGGCTTGCCCATGCTCTCCGAAATGCTTCTGAACATTCCGTAGCACCAGAAATCCGTGCAGTATTCCCCGCGCAGACTATCCTCCTCCGCGTCGGGAATATACAGCGCTCTGCGGTCGGCGTTCTTTTGCGGGAGCTCTCTTATTATCGGCACGGTTCTTCCCTTGCAGCTTATGCCGCTCTCGGTTATCCGCACGTCTATCTCGGGGTATATGTACAGCTTGTAGGAATTTACTGTGCCGCTTCCGTCAACTCTGAGGGAAAGCTCCGCGGTGCACGGCTTATCGCACTCCACCGCAAACTCTATATTATCCGCACGGAAAATGCGTCCCGAGGCAGCTCTCAGAACGCTCGCTCCCGAAGCGACCTCTTTTCCCTCCGCCGATACTGTCCAGTTGATCCTTGCTCCCGAAAAATCGGGGGCGGTGCTGGAAACCATCAGACCGCATTCTATGCGCTCTCCCGAGGTGTAGACGAACTTATTCAGCTCCGCCAGCACCACGGTCTTGCCGCAGAATTTCCGCCAGTCGCTCGGCTCTATGATACCCTTGCTGTCCATAAACGGGTCAAGAATACCTACCGTAGCTATACCCTGCCCCGGGAAATCCTGGATATCCAGCAGTTGGAATCCCGACATCAGCTCCGATCTCAGCGCCGTTTCTATCTCGTTTCGGTAGCATTCCGCCGACAGCGATCCCGAAGCCCTGAAGAAATCCGCCGCGTATGGCAGCAGCCCACGCTCCCGCGCGGTCTCCCTGTAATCCTCATAGGTATAATGCTTCAGCGAGCCGCTGTACTTCGCTATCTCATCGTAATTCGGGTAGATATAATACTGCCCGACCTCATGCGATATCACGGGAACGTTGGGTATTATCTCCCCGCTGTCCGACGCGCTGACCTTTTTCATTTCGGTGCCATACTGTATCATTATCTCGCCGCCGGCGGAACCGCTCTTTGCTACCGACTGCCCCTCGGGAATTATCATCTTGTCGTAATTATGCGCGCTGTTCGGCTCGTCCGTCTGAATATGCCCGAACGGAGCGTCGCAGGAGGCGTAGCTGCCTCGTATGAGACGCTCCCGCGAAAACCTTACTCCGCTGAATACGTCGTCGTTCTCCAGCACACATGGCACGAACTGGAAATTATTTGATCCCTGCACATACAGCTTATCCGGGCACACCGCGCGGTAACCCGTCAGAAGCTCCTCCAGACGCTCCTTGCTGC
>CAMWLH010000308.1 GCA_947175045.1 uncultured Clostridia bacterium
CTCCAGCCGCCGTATTTTTTCCTCGTCAGACAGCATCATTTGTCCTCCTTATATACAAACTTCACCTCGTTGTGCTCGCAGAATTCCTCAACATGGGGAGCGTGCGGCACGGAAACTATCAAATTTGGACAGCACGAACTGTTAAAAAGGTATACCCGCCGCCATTTGCAGCTTTCCCGAAAATATTCCAGAGTGCTCGGAAGCTCCGCGTACTCCAGCGCTCCCCTGCCGTTTCGTATCGAAAACGCGTTTTCCCCTATATACCGTACCCCCTCGGGAACTATTATCCTTTTCAGCGAGCGGCAGTCCTCGAAGGCGCGCGCCCCGATTGTTCTCACCGTCTTGGGGATATTCACGCTTTCCAGCGATATCAAATCGCAGAACGCGTGTTCCCCGATTTTTTTGAGCCCGTCGGGTAAGGTTATTTTCGTTATGGTCCTGCGAAATTCGCTCGTCTGCTCCCTCGTCCTGTTCTGGTGCGGCGAGAACGCCCATTCGCCTATCTCCGTGACCTTGTCGTTTCCTATTTTCGCGGGAACGTCGATACTTGTCAGATGCCCGCTGTAAGACGTTATTATCAGAGTTCCGTCCTTCTTTTTCTTGAAGCGGAAGGCTTTTTTGAGCTCCGAGAGCGAGCTCGGGTCGGCGTTGAGCTCCCGCCGCATTTTCTTTTCGGCTTTCGCCCGCTCCGCGGCGAGGTCGGCGGTGCGGTTCTTGAAATCCAGCAGCCAAGCAGCGCACTCCGTACTGCCGCTGTCCGCGGAATACTTTATAAGCTCGTCGCGCTTTTTTGCGTTGCTCAGCCAACCGCGCCTTTCCGCCGCCGCAAGGCAGGGGGTAAGCCCACGCGAGATCAGATCCTTCAATACAACCGTTTTGTTCATTTTGGACTGATCGAAATTATCGAGAAAAAGCTCGAACACTTCGGGAGCGTTCTCAAATCTACGCGAATGGTCGTAATAAAACGCCGTGGTGAATTTTATCTTTTCTCCGTCAAGCTCCCGCGACAGCGTACCGATGACTCCCATAAACTCCCTTGTGTCAAGATAGCGTATCAGAGCCTGAAAGCGCTGCCAGTCCACACCAGCCGCGCCTGTGGTGAGTGCCGTTTTTAAATTCTCATTTAGCTTTGCCCCATGGCTTTTAAGTTTTTTATAAAATTTGTCGCTGCCCGTAATTATTGAAAAATACAACAGCTCGTTCATATCAAAGCCTGTTTTCTCCGCGTTTTCGCACAGATAATCGACTATGCTCAGCCGCGCCGTAACAGGAATCGGCTTCCGTTTATCCCGTTCGCCCGTTTCGTCCAGACCGTAAGCGTCATAGCCCGCCTGTGCGGTATCGAGCAGCATAAGCGCGTAATCGGGCAGACCTTCACGCGCCTCACGCGCGCAGACTTTGTTGACGGTCAGCCAGACATTATTGTATCTGTGGTTTGTCCCAATATAATTGTCAAAACGCGCGCCGTTTTCAACCAGAACCTTCACCATATCCAACCCGCGGAAACGGCAGGCAAGACCAAGCGCCCGAGCGGTAAAACTCACCCCGCCAAGCTCCTCCATTACCCGTGCGGTTTCCCTAAGAGTTTTTTCGAGCACCGCGCCCTCCAATATCTGCGCCTTTTGTTTTTGAGAAATTACCTTGCCCATATGTCCTCCAAAATTTTATTTTATTGTCCGAAATACTCGTTCACCAAAGAACCACGCTATATAAAACCCGCCAATCTTTATTCCTCCGTATACTTGTAAATTATCCTGCTGTTTTCACAGTAGCTTTCCGCATAAGAGCCCTTGTGCAGCAAAACGGTAAGCTTTCGGCAACCCCAGAACGTACTGTCTTCCGATATTTTTGTAACAGACCGCGGCAGTTCAAGATTTTCCAAAACGGAGCATTTATAAAACGCCGCACTGTCTATCTCGGCAGCGCCCTCGCATATTTTCACGGACTTGAGCCGAAAACAGCTGTAAAACGCCACAGCTCCTATCATTTTGATATTTCCGCCGATAACGATATTCTCCAAACCCGTACAATTAAGCATACCTTTGCTGATCTCGGCGAGCTTTTCGGGAATATTGATATGCGACAACGACTTGCATTTAAAAAACGCAAACTCCCCGATATTCTCTATCGTGTCCGGCAGCGTTATTTTTGTGATAGATTTTCTGAGATCGCGCTGTTCTACTCTTATACGCTTTGCGTCGGGCGAGAACGCATACTCCCCGATAGCCTTAACAATATCGTTTCCGATTTTTTCGGGAACGGTGACTTCTGTTCGATCGCCCTTGTAGCCTGTTATGATTATTGTATTATCCCCGCGCTTTTCAAACTTCCAGATTTTCCTTAACTCGGTGAGTGAGTTCGGGTCGGCGTTAAGCTCACGAAGCATTTTCTTTTCCGCTTTTTCGCGCTCGGCGGCAACATCGGCGGTGCGGTTCTTGAAATCCAACAGCCACGCCGCGGATTCGGTTTTACCGTTATCCGACGCGTATTTTATCATCTCGTCGCGCTTTTTGGGATTGTTCAGCCAGCCGTTTTGTTCCGCCGCCGCAAGGCAGGAGATAAGCTCCTTTGAAATAATATCTTTCATTATCGCCGTTTTGTTCATTCGTGACTGATCGAAGTGCGCCAGAACAAGCTCAAACGCCTCGGTGTCGTTAATGAGATTCACATATTGATAAAAAGTCATTGTAAATTTGATCTTATCATCGCCGAATTCCCGCCCCAACAGCCGCAGCGCCCTTATCAGCGCGTCCGTTTCGACATAGTGCAATATCGCCTGAAACTGCATCCACCACATATTTGCGCCGCGGAAGGTATTTTTGGCGGAAATGGCGGTTCTGATTTCCGCGGGGAGCTTCGCGCCGCGGGCTTTCAGCACTTCATAAGCTTTCTCACAGCCGCCCAATATAGAATAATAAAGCAGTTTATCGCTGTCAAAGTGGTATTTATCCGAGTTTTTACACAGATAATCAATCACCGCAGTACGCTGTGAGATCGGAAGCATATTGATCTTCCGAAATGCGCGCGCCGAGAATTCATCGTTTCCAAGGTCGGCAAGTATACCCGATATCTTCACGGTAGTCTTCCCGATGGCAGCTTCGAGAACCTGCGCTTCCTGCTCGGTGATAAGTTTATCTTTCATGGTTCCTCCGGATATTGAAATTCTATTTTGTGCTTTTTACAGTAATCCTCCGCGAAAGAGCCGCTCCGCACAATTGCGCACGCGTCGGGACAGTCCTCGAGAAAATCCTCCTCGTCGATTTTAATTTCCTTTAACGTTGAGGGAAGCATTAGTTTTTGCAGATTTTCGCAGTTTTCAAATGCAAACCAGCCCAATTCGATTTTTTCCGTTCCCTCGGCAAATATCACCTCTTTGAGATTTTCGCAGTCGCTCAGCGCGTAATCTCCTAAAGTGAGCGTTTTTCCCGTAAAAACAATTTTTTCAAGCCTGTCACAGCAGGAAAAAGCGAACTCCCCCACATCGCAAACGCTTGCGGGAAGCTCCGCATATCT
>CAMWLH010000309.1 GCA_947175045.1 uncultured Clostridia bacterium
ATGTCGTACCGAGCAGATTTATCACCGCCGCCCGATACGCGCCGAAATCCAGCTCGCACAAACCGCGCCCGGGAGCGTCCTCGCCGTAATTCGCGGGACGAATGATCCTTTCGCTTGTTTCCAGTAACTCGTTTATCGACCGCTTGCGGAAAACATGATTCCCCGTAGTTATTACGTCCGCGCCCGAGTCGAAGATACGCTGCGCCGAGCGGGGGTCTATTCCGTTTTCCGCCGCGGAGTTCTCTCCGTTCACTATCACGATATCCGCGCCGTATTCCCGCTTTATCGAGGACAATTCGGCTTCGAGTGCCGCGCAGCCCGCGCTGCCCACAACATCGCCGACAAATATGATCTTCATATTATCGGAAAATAACGTCGTCCTTGCCGGGTCCCGTGCCGATTATCGAGATCGGGCAGCCGCAAAGCTCCTCAAGACGCGCTATATAAGCCTTGCACTTTTCGGGGAGCGCGTCGTAGCTTCTGCACCCGACGATATTCTCGGCGTAGCCCTCTATTTCCTCGTAAACGGGGCTGCATTTCGCCAGTTCCTCGAGAGTAACGGGGAAGTCCTTAAGAATTTTTCCGTCGTCTGTCTTGTAAGCCGTGCAGACCTTGAGCACGGGAAATCCCGAAAGCGTGTCCAGCTTGTTTATTGCGAGAGAGGTCAGACCGTTCACGCGCACCGCGTGCCGCATAATTACCGCGTCGAACCAGCCCGTTCTGCGGGGCCGCCCCGTGGTGACTCCGTATTCGCCGCCGCGCTCGCGTATCTCCTTACCCGTTTCGTCGTTGAGCTCTGTGGGGAAAGGCCCGTTGCCGACGCGGGTAGTGTAACTCTTGCCGACGCCGATCACCTCGTCGATCATCTTCGGTCCTATTCCCGTGCCCACACAAGCTCCGCCCGCTATCGGGTGAGAGGAGGTGACAAAGGGATATGTCCCGAAATCTATATCCAGCAGAGTGGCCTGCGCACCCTCAAAAAGCACCTTTTTGTTCGCTTTCCAGGCTTCAAAGGTGATGACCGAAACGTCGTCCATATACTTGACGAGCTTTTCGCCGTAGCCCTTGTATTCCTCGTAGACCTTATCGAGGTCGAAGGGTTCCCCGCCGTATACCTTTTCAATAATGAGATTTTTCAGTTCTCCCGTGTTCTTCACGAGCTTTTTCAGACATTCGGGGTGGCAGAGGTCATACATACGGATGCCTATGCGTTCGTCCTTGTCGGTGTAGCACGGACCTATCCCGCGCCCCGTGGTGCCGACGTTCACTCCCGTTTGCTTAGCCTTAAATTCCTCCGTCAGCTTGTCCAGATATCTGTGCCAGGGCATGATGATATCCGCCCTCGCGTCTATACGCAGATTATCGCAGGACACGCCCCTCTTCTGCATTTCGGATATTTCCTCCAACAGCACGGCGGGGTCTACCACAACTCCGCTTCCTATAAGGCACAGCGCGTTGGGGTAGAGTATTCCCGAGGGGAGCAGGTGGAGCTTGTACACCTCGTCTCCGTGAACGACGGTATGACCCGCGTTGTTGCCGCCGCTTGAGCGGACTACAACGTCGGCTTTTGCCGCCATAATATCTATTATTTTTCCCTTGCCCTCGTCGCCCCACTGGGTTCCGATAATAACACTTGATGACATTTTTGATCCTCGTTTGTAATTATTAAGCAAATCCCGTTTTGTCACGATATCCCATGGGATATGCTGCCGCGTTATCCGACCGATCTCCGAGCCGCGTGGTATTCCATCGGCTTCATGGCTGCCATAGAAACGCTTTTGTTTATTATACCATAAGAACGTATGCGCCTGGACATAGCGGTATAATAAACGCTTGCGTTTATTATACCATACTATTCTCGGAATTTCAAGCGGAATTTTGAAAAAACGTTTACTTAATATAATTTTTTTACCGCAAATCAGCTTTTGACCTGCTTACAGAGCAGTAAAAAACATTCGTGACACTATTTGAATGTCATATCGTCCCGAATATCCTGTCGCCCGCGTCGCCCAGCCCGGGAACGATATATTTATCCTCATTCAGCTTTTGGTCAAGCTGTCCGCAGTATATCTCGATATCGGGGTGATTTTTGATAAGCGCCGCAAGTCCCTCGGGCGCGGCAAGAATGGACATGAATTTGATACTTCTTGCTCCTTTGGACTTAAGCAGATCCACAGCCGCGCTCGCCGAGCCGCCCGTAGCCAGCATGGGATCGAGGATCACGCAGGTGCGCTCATCAATGTTCTCGGGCAGCTTGCAGTAATATTCCTTGGGGAGACAGGTCTCGTGGTCGCGGTACATACCTATATGCCCTATCTTGGCGGCAGGCACAAGGGTCAGCAGCCCCTTTACCATACCCAGACCCGCTCTCAGTATCGGAATAACAGCGATAGTTCTTCCTGCCAGAACGGGAGCCTGCGTAGTCTCAATGGGAGTCTTGATCTCAGTCATTTCCAGCGGCAGATCGCGCAGAGCCTCGTAGCCCATAAGCGCCGCGATCTCCTCGATAAGTATCCTAAAATCCCTCGTACCCGTTGTACAGTCACGCAGCAGCGTGATCTTATGCTTTATCAGCGGGTGATCAAAAACAACGATTTTTGACATATCTTTTCTCCTTAATTTAAAAATTTTTCCGCGGGGACGCTGCTCTTTCGTGAGCGTTGCTTTGCCGCGCGGATGCGGCGTTGCAATTTCCTTTATACGATATTGCGGCGCGGATTTGTCTTAATTGCAGCGGCTGCGCGATCCGTTTGCCAACCTACACCTATATTATCTCATAAATTGAATTTTTTTGCAATACCCTTTTGTTCTTAATTTCTGCGTATAAAAGGGCGCGGAAAGTGTCCGCGCCGGATATCACTTGATAACCTTACCCTTTTTGTCTTTGGATTTCAGATTTATGGGAGCCTCGCTTCCGCCTCTGTCCTCAAAGATAACGTCTTCTTCGTCAATATCGGGCAGCTCGGGATTTCTCTCGCCTTGTGCCTCATAATACGGATTGATGATGAATTTCTGTATCGCGGGATAGCAGCAGAATACCTCCAGGAACGACAGCCACGCGAACGGCAGCAGCGGCGCGAGCGTAAGCACATATATCCCGATCCCCGAAAACCCGATCAGATACCAATACAAAAGGAAAACAGCCAGCGCGATCAGATTTCCCTTCAAATTGACAAACGTAAGTATAACGGAGTTTTTGACTATTGAACTCATGCGCAGGTTGAGCGCTACAATCTGCGGATAAATAAAGAAATTCATTATCAGGAAAATGACCTGCGCCGCCATGGTGAGCGCGTAGAAAAACCAATAGGCGTTTCCGTTGTCGATATTGGCGGTATAAAACACATAGCTGAAAACGGAAAGACCCATTACAAAAATGTCAAGCATACCGATTATAAACGACTGCTTAAAATTCTTCTTGAACGCCGCCCAGAAATCGTGGAAGATAAACTGCGGGCGCTCAAGGTAGATATTCCGCATAAGCGCCGTCATTGCCGCG
>CAMWLH010000310.1 GCA_947175045.1 uncultured Clostridia bacterium
CGTCTTCACTGATCAGTTTTCCGTTGTCGGGGTCTGCCGTAAATTCCTAGGCGACCTTTTCACGAGCCGACTTAAAATCTTGCTTTACTGTCTCAACATTCCCGGCGGCTTCGGCGGGATATTGGCAGAAAATCTTTCCGTTAGCACTCCTTGCGAAACAGCACTCAATCCCGTTTTTCTCAAATTCAGCCTTTATTGCCGATAAGTTGCATTCCTCTATCGTAAAATGCTTTACGTCCTGCGGAGCTGTTTTCATACGCTCTCGCATTGTTTCCTGCAAGATTTGATTTACAACAGCTTTATCGCGCTCAAGGTAGCTTAACGTTACCTTTTCTCCGTCACCCACAACGGATACTGGTATACCGTATTTCTTTGCTTTCTCGACAATTGTATCCGCGTCTTTTGATAAAAAGTTATCGTTGCTGAGTATGGCGCTTTTAGCCTTTCCCGCTTCCATAAACAATTGCGCCTGTGATACCTTTCCGACCTGCAGATGTTGACTGTCGAATGCTTTGTCCCAAAGTTTTTTTACAAGCGGCGCTAACATCTTTATCAGCTCGACGCTTATTTCCAAAGACTTCTGCGTAAAATTCAGGCTTGTGCTTGCCAGCTCGTCACCCATTGGCATAGTGTTTCCTCCTTATAAAAAATCGTGCTATATATAGCACGAAAAAATAAAGCCGATTGTAATAAATGCAATCGGCTTTTTGACAAATATTAAATTTATGACAGCTTGCTGAAATCTGATGTAATAATTTCGTTATAAGCTGTCTGAAAATCCGTTCTGACACCTACTGCGACTTCCGAAAAAGTAATTCCATCAGCTGTAAGGGCAGTATCGGAAAAACGCAGGAACAACACACAGTGTATGGTTTCTTGAGATTTGTAGTTGTGAGAAATGTCCGCGTCATAGAAATAGTAAATATATCGCTTTTCTGTTACAGAGCCGAATATACTCTTTTCATACGCTGTTCCTATATATGCTGAATTAAAGTCGACGTTTTCAATTTTTGTAATACCCGCGCTTGACGAGGCTACGGAAATTGAGTTGTATCCTGTAAGTTTTGCTATTATTGCGCTTCCTATGCTATTCTTGTTATTCAAAATATTTTCAATCTGCTCATCAAGGTTATTCTGCGCCACTTCATTAAGTTTTGCAGTGTCTTGTATGTCCAAGTCCTCAGGCGAGAGAATATAGGCACTATCAGCTTGAACAACATATTCGCGTGAAGTTTCTTCAATGATATAGTCACTACGGAGATTGTCAAGCGCATTGTCGGTAAGTGTTACGATGACTCTGTCACCGTTTTGGTATTGCTCTTTTTCTTCGCCGTTGACACATGCTATCTCAAAGGAGTAGCTGCGGAGTGATGATATATCGCCGCTATACTCTGGTGAAACTTTGCAGAACGGCGATGTGCCCGTGACCGCCAATGAAACGTCCGCAAAAATATCTGGTTTCTCCTTTTCCGTAAGACCCTCAACCGTAAAATAAAGTTCGGTATTGGTTACAGAAATTTTCGCGTTTTTGAGAACCTCTGTATTGCACTCAACCGAAACGGTGATCTTATCGCCGTTGGATAGTGTTCCGTTGTTTTCAATGGGCGCAATTTGAAGGCTGTTGATAATACTCGCAGCTGACATCAAATTCATATCTCCTAAAAGCGGCAGTATGTAGTTTTCGTCTATACTTGCACTTGCGCGTCCTTCGCCCTCATAGCCGCTGAATGAAACAGATGTACATTGCTCAAGGTCTATATTGATTTTGCTTGAGCACCCTGCAAGAACAACTGAAGTTAAAAGAACAACTGTTGCCATAAAAAATGTCAAATACTTTTTCACTATAAAATCCTCCTATATTTTGTGAGTATATTTGCCAATAAAATGATACCATAAAACGCGTAATTTGTCAATACTGCTTATAAAAAATATTTGTAAAGCTATCTATATGTTTGTGCTACATATATCACGACTTATCAAAGAAGTTTTTCAGCTTGTCCCAAATTCCTGCGACCTCATCTTCACCCTCCGCCCAATCGTCAAGGAAGTTCAGCAGGGCTTCTGCTTCTTTGAACGTTAGTGTAAAGGTACGGTCAGCATTAACGGACTTATCAGCAACAGGAGCATTCTTCTCAGCCTTGATCTCCTGTGCAGCTTTTTCATCAGATTCGCTTTCAACATCTTCTATGCAATCGCCGAAATCGCCTTCAAAAGGTTCTTCATCATCGACCTTAATTTCGTTCTTTTGAGAAACGGGCGATTTCGGTTTTTCCTGTTGTTGAATTTCTTTAACGTCCTTGTGTGATATCTTGGGCTGTTCCTTGACTATCTCCTGCTGTTTCTTTTCGGGGAGCTTTGCCACTTCGTTTGCGGTCGAAATACTCATTTCGCCGCTTTTGACAGCTTTTTCCACTTCGGGGATCGCGTTATGTTTGATGTTCTCGATTTTTCCGACCTGCGCAGGAGATACCTTTAGCGCCGCCGCAATATTTTCACGCATGCGACCTTTAAGCGGTTTCCCCTCAGCTTCAAGAGCCTTGAACGTCCGTTCCAGCTCCTCGTACTCATGCATAATATCCGCGTCGGTGTATTTGCGCTGTGTGGCATTAAGCATTATAAGGTCAAGCTGTGACTCAGCCTGCGTTTTGCTGCCGTCCACATAGCAGGGAATTTTAGTGCTGCTGCGCCGCTTTTGCTCAACCAACAGCTTAATTGCCGCAAGCCGTCTGTGTCCGCTTTTTACATAATAACCGCAGCCATCGGGGGCTTTCGCTACCACAATGTTGTGCTTCAATCCCTCACGCTCGATATCATCAGCCAACAGATCTATATCCGATATCTCGTAGAAGTTATCACCGCTCGGCTTGATATCTTTTATATCAATCATCTTGATGTTATCCATAAAGCTGTCGGACGCTGCCGACTGCATATCTTTGGTTATAGCCGTGTCAAATTGTAATTTTCGTGCCATTGTATTGTCCTCCTCATTTCCATTTTGTCCGTGAACTATCTCCTTGCGTTTCGGGCAAAATTTCGGTGAAAGCCCCGTCCACATTCCTGCGCTGCCGATTTTGCGTACCTTATTTTCCGAGGTGCAGTACGGACACCAACTGTCGAGCTTTTTGCCGTTTATGATGGTATCGTTATTGGCTTGGAGCAAAAATTCGCAATGCTCGCCGTAGAAATCACCGCAAAGGTGCGTTTGCTCCCATTGCTGATGTACACTCGGCTTTTCGGCGGGAATATCTTCTTGATAACGTTTTTCAAACTCCCACGCTCTGATGTGCCGCGCCGCCATACTCCACGGAAGCAGAATATTTCTCTCGTTTCCGAGTTCCTCGCGCGGCGTTTTGAAGTGCAGCTCGATACCGTCCGATTTTGCGTTGATATAAACCCCATTGGTTATGCCGGTTCCGCCGGAATGATTGTATCTCTTTTTCAGCAATTCGGAATATTCGGCGTTGCTTCTCCCGAAAACCTCCGAAATCGCGTATACAC
>CAMWLH010000311.1 GCA_947175045.1 uncultured Clostridia bacterium
ATAATATACGTAATCAAAGAAAGCATAATACGAAATCTACTGATTTCAGATTGCTTATATATTCCAAAAAAATCAATGCACAAAATCAGTGCCAAAACTTCGGCTGTCCCACCAATTGTATAAATTATATTTGAAATGATCATACTGAGTGCACCTCATTATATCTCATAATATAATTCTGAAATTCGGTTTTAAATTTAGTCGCGTAGTGCGAACCAATGCGGGCTTTTTCACCATTGTCAAACATAATTTCCGTGCTGTCGTGATTGCTAATGTGCGCAAAGCCTACCACATATGACTTGCTGCACCTTATAAAATTTGACGGCGGGAGCTTTATTTCAAGCTGCTTGAGATTTATGCGAATGCGAAATGAATTGTTTTTTGTCCTTACGGTTGTATACTTCCCGTCGCCCTCCAGATAAATTATTTCGGATAATTTGATTTTATAATCTCCGTCATGAGTATGAAGCAAAAGCAGATTATCATAATCAATTGAACGAATGTAGTCGTCAAGCGCCTTGTACAGCTTGGACTCATCAACGGGCTTTACAAGAAAACGGAACGTTTTTACCTCGTATGCGTCCAGCGCCGCCGCGGGATATGCACTTATAAAAATGATAACACTGTCGGAAGAGCCTTTCGCAGCTTTTCGGCTGTTTCTATTCCGTTGATACCCTCCATCTGATAGTCCAGAAAAATTATATCATATTCCTTTTCGGAGCGCAGAAGTTTTTCTCCGTTTTCATAAAAATCTATAAATATTTCAATATTCTTTGCCTTCATGTACTTGCGCATAAGAAAAGATATCTCTTTGTGAAATACTCTTTCGTCGTCGCACACCGCCGCTTTCATGTTAAACATCGTTTACGAAGCACCGCCTTTCTTGTAATAATTATACATTATTTGAAATGCGTTTGCAAGAGTTTTTTGCTTTCGTTCCCCCAAAATCGTCCTTTGTCCAAAATCCGTTGTTTGTTAACCTCCAAATCCATATAATAAAACCACGATCTTACGAATCGTCTTAGCGTAAGATCAGCATTAAATTGCTGGCTTATGAAAAACGTTTATAACAAAGATATGCGTTGTTTATTTGGATAAATCAGGTTCCTGTTAAAATAAACATCCCACCGATTTGTTCCGTTTGTAATAAACAGCTGGCAGAAAGGGGAGAAAAGAATGGGATTTTGGGATTGCATTTGGTATTGGATTTTTGGTTAATAGGGTGATGGAATGAATATAATCGAAAATCAACATTTGTGGTTTGACAATGCCCTATCCTATCGCGCCAGAGTCGAAAAAAATTCTCTGTGCGATATGATACGGCACATTTATGACAATATTTCCGCTCTCGGTCTGGAGATTACCGACAGCGTTGTCGTATCGGTCTTTGAGGAGATAAAGGAACCTAACCAGACCATACTCGGGGTAGAGATCATAGTACCTGTAAACAAGCCCTTTGAAAGTAATTGTCATTATGTTTTCAAGCCGCACTTCAAGCTGGAAAACGCGGTGTTGCTGAAATACTGCGGAAAAGCAAGCGGATTTCCCGAAATAAGCGCAAGGCTGCGCGAATACGTCATGGATAAGCATTATTCGCCGCTTTCGGACGTCTACTTTTCGATCAAACAGATAGACGGTAACGATGTTGTCGCCAACGCATATCTGGGGATAAACGGAAATCTGCTTTAACATGAGAAAGCCGAAATTTATTCGGCTTTCCTTTTTTGATAAAATGTCGTTTTGTTCCCCGAAAAAGCGGTTTTGTCCAAAATATGTTGATTTTGGGGAGTTTTTGTGGTAAATTGTCCGTGAAAGTCTGCAATTAAAACGCACTTACAGAAGAGCCTGAAAAAATATCGGCAATATAAAAAGGGGCTGACGGCATTGGTGAAGTTCGCGGTGTGCGATGACGAGCGGGAAGCGGCGGAGCATATTTCGGATAAATTGCGCGAATATTATCCCGAAGAGTGTGAAATAAAAATCTATGGGGACGGCAAAAGCCTGCTTGCCGACAGCGGCTCGGAAAACTTTGACGCGTTCTTTCTGGATATAGTAATGCCCGAGATGGACGGAATGGAGCTCGCCCGAAATATCCGCGAGGACAATCCGTATGTGAAGATCGTTTTCGTAACCAACCAAGCGGAGCTTGCGCACAGAGGTTACATATACGGCGCTTTCAGATATGTGCGTAAAAGCAACCTCGAATACGAGCTGCGCGAAACGGCGAACAGCCTTAAGGAATATTTTGATTTGCGCGGCGAGTTTATAAATTTCAAAACGCCGTCGGGAGAGGTCACCCGACGCATAAGAGAGATAAAATATTTCGAGGTAAAGGGTCATAACATAACCATGGTGTGCGACGGGTATGAAGATAAGGTATACGGCACGATTAGGGATTACCATAACCGCCTTAAGAGCAGGGGATTCATACAGGTACATAAGAGCTATCTTGTGAATTTCAGGTATATTGATTCGATAGTGAAGAATGACGTAAAGCTGTCCTGCGGAAGACTGCTGCCTTTAAGCCGCAAAAGGATTCATGAGGTCAAAAAGACGCTTCAGGAGTTTTCGAGAAATGCCGAGCTCATTCCGTGAGCATGACTTTATCTACCCCTTTTGCAGACCGACTATTAGGTCGAACACCTCGCCGAAATCCGCGCTTTTATTTGCGTAATTGTCGAGAATTTTCTTATCGTACAATTCACGCGCGATCGTCAGAGACTGCGGGCGGTCTGCGGCAAAGCTCTCGATAACGAGCCTGCCCGAGCTGCTCTCATTTACGCGCCGAAGCTCATAGTATATCTGCATTGTTAGCTGAACAAGCTCCATATCGCCGCCCTCAAATACCGCGGCGATATTTTTTGAATTTATGTAGCGGCTGATGTCACGATAATGAACCGCGCCGCAGTAGCCGTCCCGCGCCGCCACGCGGAGCTTCCGCAGCCCGCTCATCACAAGTGTTCCCATGCACATCGGGCACGGTTCCATGCAGGCATAAAGGGTATAGCCGCAAAAATCGGGATATTTTTGAGTATCAAGGCGATTAAGACAGTCGGTTTCCGCGTGAGCTATCCGACGGTTTCCCTCGGTCAGTTCACCTCGCCTGTTTCGTCCGGTGCATATTATCGCGCCGCTTTCATCGCAGATTGCCGCGCCTATCGGAACAGAACCGCTTTTGAACGCTTCCCAGCCTTCCGCAAACGCGGCTTGCCATATCAAAGAAATATCTTTCCACATAATAATATCCTCCAATAATATCGGCGGAAAAGGCGGCTTTGCGCCCATATAGCCCAAAGCCGCTTTCCGAAAATCAATCGTCCAAAAAATAAATTACCTTTCCCACGTCGCGGGGCTCGTTGATGGCATGCTGCATACGGTCGAAAAGCTCGGAATAGCGAACGCTTCTGCTGATGCTGAGCGGTACTGCGCCGACACGAAGCGAAAGCGGTATCATCTGCCCCTCAAAATCAACGGGCTGTCCGTTAAGAGAAATAACCC
>CAMWLH010000312.1 GCA_947175045.1 uncultured Clostridia bacterium
TATCGGGGCTGTATCTTTTTATCCAGCTCGCGGCGTGGTTGTTTTTCGGAAAGGTGCTGTTTCCCGACGCGGGGGAGCTTTTCGATAAGCGGAAAAACCGCCTGGAATGGCAGACGGTGTTCCCGAAAAATATGCTGCGGCTGATAGTTTTCGTGTTCGTCGGCTCGGTGCTGGGTCTGCTTATGGACTTGGCGGGGCTGGTGGGCTGGCTGTCGCTGCCTATGGCGGCGATGGGGGGAGTGGCGTTCAATTTCCTGCTGAACACCGCTATATCTCCGCTCTATTTCAAGGTGATAAAAAGCGGAGAGCCTTCCGACAAGGAACTGGAGGGAATGAGCGGCGAGGTCACGGAGGAAATAGCCCCCGAGAGCTACGGGACTATACGCGTTAAGCACGGCAGGCGGAGCTATTATCTGAACGCGGTTTCCGCCAACGACAGGACGCTCCCCGAAAGCACGAAAATAATAGTGATATATAGCGAGGACAAGATGTGCTTCGTGGAGTCGGAGGAGCATTTCTGCGACGTTCTCTTTGAGGACGAGCCCGCTCCCGCGGAGAAAAAAGCAAAAACCCGCCCAAGACGGGACGGATTTAAAACCAATACATATAACGGAGGTCAGAATTGAACACGATAGTTTTCGATATCGGCGGAACGCTGATGGAGTACCGCAATATGCCATATGTATGGCTGGATTATTACGAGGGAGCTTTCCGATATGTGCGGGAGCGGCTCTCGCTGCCGCTTACCGACGGCGATATCTCAAAGGCGGTGGAGGTTCTGCGGCAGTTCAACCCAAAGGTGAATTACCGCGAGGCGGACTATACCCCCGAATATATTTTCGGTAAGGTGACGGAGCATTGGGGCTGCGGCTTTGAGCTGAGCGAGGTCATAGCCGCGTTTTTTGAGAATATGAAGCTGACACCCTATATCTATCCCGATTCTATTCCCGCGCTGGAGCGGCTTAAGGCGCTCGGGACAACTATCTGCACTCTCACCGACGTTGCAACGGGAATGCCCGACGAGCTGCACCGCAGCTATTTCCCCGAACTGCTGCCCTATTTTGATATGTACGTTTCCTCGGCATCCTGCGGCATGAGAAAGCCCAATCCCAAGGGGCTGGAGGATATTGCGGAGAAATTCGGCATTGGTGCGCGTGATATGCTTTTTGTCGGGGACGAGGAAAAGGATATCTTGGTCGCGAAGCGGTTCGGCTGCCGTTCCGTGCTGATCGACAGAAACAGCCGCGGCGCGGAATACGGGCAGGATACCACTATCCATGACCTTGATCATATCGAGGAGCTGCTGCGTTAATATCCCCGCACCCCGAAACCGCGTTCCTCTGCTTTTGTGGGAATTTCCTCTGTTTCCGTATCGGTGATGCTGATGTATCTTCCCACCGAGAAGAGCTTTCCCAGCATTTCATCAATTGATATCCTGTCCCCCTGTACCTCGCAAAGCACCGTTCCGTCGGGACAGTTCTCCACCCAGCCGGTAAGCCCGAGCCCCTGCGCGATATGGCAGGCGGTATAGCGGAATCCCACGCCCTGGACTCTCCCATAAAAACGTATTCTTAAACGCGTCATACCATTACCTCCGTAAAATGTCGCAGGCTTTCGGAGCGCTGCGCGGTATTATAAAAGGAGCGCTTAGGCTCGGAAAGGAAAATATTATGAAAAAAAACTCTTTATTGCTTGCGGCTTTGGCATTGGTAATGACAGGCTGTGCCAAAACCGCTGCGCCCGACAGGGAGCGTTCTGAGGTGAAGCTGCTCGACGGGGCGGAGCCCGAGAGAAGCGCGCTTACATTCTGCACCTACTACGGCGATACGACCGAGGAACTATGCCTGTTCGATTGCGAAATAGAATGGGAGATAGTCAACAAAGTCAATGAGTGTGCGGTTTACGACGCGGAGCTGTCCGAGCTTGACGGTCTTGACGGAAATATGTATAGCCTTGATATCGGCGGCAGCGACGGATGGTCAATTACGCTGACATGGCAGGACGGATTCTGCGTTACCGAGTCGGGAGAGGTTTACTATACGGATATGGACGATGATTTTTTCGCGGAGCTGACAAACGGTTATGAATGGAAAAGCAGTGTAAACCGCGACGGCAATATGCTCCCAAACAGGTATTTTTTCGCCAACCGCGGAGAGTGGGACGCGAAATATCTCAACAAAAGCGCGGAGACTGTTCCCGAGGGAATTGACGTTGAGGTGATCTCCGTCGGCGACGTTATCACGGCAAAGCTCACCAATACGACAGACGACGATCTTATGTACGGCGTGGGATACGGTATGCAGGTACTCCTTGGCGGCGACTGGTACGACGTTCCTCCAAAGGAGGTTGTGTTTACCCCTGCCGTGGGTTTTACTCTCCCCGCCGGGACAAGCGTTGAAAAGACTTATGGATATTCTTGGTACGCCGATCTGCCGAAGGGTACATACAGACTGATCGTTGAGGGCGCGGCGGCTGAATTTGAAATTTAATAAAATCATCCCCGCCCTGCCGCGGGGATATTTTACAGCTCGTTGCGGTTTTCAAGCGCTTTAAGCAGCGTTACGTCGTCCGCGAACTCCAGCGCCGAGCCCGCGGGCAGCCCGTAGGCAAGCCTGGAGACCTTGATGCCCATAGGCTTTATCAGCCGCCCGATGTACATAGCGGTAGCCTCCCCCTCAACGGTGGGATTTGTCGCCATAATGACCTCTTTAGCGTCGCCGAGCCGTGCGAGAAGCTCCTTTATTTTAAGGTTCTCAGCGGTTATGCCGTCCATTGGGGAAAGCAGTCCGTGCAGCACATGATACACTCCATCAAAGCCGCCCGCGCGCTCAAACGCGGAAACGTCCTTCGGAGACTCCACCACGCAGATAATGCCCTTGTCGCGGTTGTCGTCCGCGCAGAGCTCGCACAGCACCCTGTCGGTGAAATTCTGGCAGCAGCCGCAGAGCTGCACGCCGCGGCGAGCTTTCACCAGCGCTCCCGCGAACTCGTCGACCTCCTCCGCGGGGAGATTGAGCATAAAATACGCAAGCCGCTGGGCGGTCTTTATGCCTATCCCGGGGAGCTTCGCAAATTGCTCCGCCGCCAGCGCGAGCGGAGCGGATATAAATTCAGCCATAGTTATGACCATGCCCCCGTAAGGGAGCATACTCCTTTCGAGTTTTGTGTGGTTTTGCGCGGCGTTTGAAAATTTGTTTTTTCAAACAGCGTCAGTGAATCCTTATTTCGCCGACCGTCTCCAATTCCATTTCAAAATTTTCGCGGGAAACGTTGATACCGTTTTCGGGCAGCTCATGCTGAGACGAGGACAGATATACCGCCAGCCCCGCGCCGTTTTCAGGCACGGAGCGCATATATCCGCTGTACATCACGATATCCTCAGTGCGGCTCTTATCGCCTGTTTTCGCCGTGGAAAGGGTTATCCCTCCGACCGAGATATATTCCGCGCTCTCGCGGATAATGTCGCTTCCGGGGCATAGTCTTTCGGGAATATCGGGT
>CAMWLH010000313.1 GCA_947175045.1 uncultured Clostridia bacterium
GTCCCACGGTAAACCACCTTTTCGGTGAAACCTTTCCCGAAGTCGACTTCAAAGCCGAACATGAGCGTATAGGAAGCGTAAGGATAGAAGAAGTCGAAAACGCGCAGAATAAAATTCTGTCAATGTTCAAAAACAAATAATCTTTTACAAAAATGCGATGATGGGTGTGGGAGTATTCCCGCCGCGTGCGCAAAGCTTTTTTCAGAGAGCTGTCGGTTGCTGAAAGACAGTAAAAAGCCCCGTTCGCGATCCGCCCGAAGCAGACAGTCCGAACCGCTTTTCGCGCAAGTAAGACTGTACGGATTTCCACCGTTAGAGGGAAGTGCATTGTTGGATGTACGGTGAGGCTGAATATAATACCGCCCCCTATCCATTCGGTTAGGGGGTATTTTTAGGACGCTCCCCGCACACGTATTTTGAGAGGAGAATAAAAAATGCTGACACTTGACAAAATCTACAAGGCGTCCCATGTGCTCAAGGAGGTAATAAGGGACACCGACCTCATTCTTGCGCCAAAAATCCACCCGGAGGCAAATGTGTATCTTAAAACCGAAAACCTTCAGGTAACGGGGTCGTTTAAGGTTCGCGGAGCGTACTTTAAAATTTCCCAGCTCACCGAGGAGGAGCGCTCCAAGGGCGTTATCGCCTGCTCCGCGGGAAACCACGCCCAGGGCGTGGCGCTTGCCGCAACAAAAGCGGGGATAAAATCGCTGATATGCCTGCCCGACGGCGCGCCTATCTCCAAAGTGGAGGCTACCAAAGGCTTCGGCGCGGAGGTATGCCTCGTTCCCGGGGTGTACGATGACGCGTATCAGAAAGCGCTGCAGCTCCGCGATGAGAAGGGATACACCTTTATTCACCCGTTTGATGACGAAAATGTTATAGCAGGTCAGGGCACTATCGGTCTGGAGCTTCTTGAGCAGCTTCCCGATGTGGACGCGGTCGTTGTGCCGATCGGCGGCGGCGGGCTTATCTCGGGGATAGCGTTCGCGATAAAATCCCTCAATCCCAAAATCAAGGTATACGGAGTGCAGGCGTCGGGTGCGCCCAGCATGGAGCACTCCCTGAAAAACAAAAAAATAGAACGCCTGGAAAGCGTAGCGACGCTGGCGGACGGTATCGCGGTAAAAGAGCCGGGCGTAAACACCTTTGAGCTTTGCAGCAAATACGTTGACGAGGTCGTGACCGTTTCCGAGGACGAGATATCCTGCGCGATACTGACGCTCATCGAGCAGCAGAAGCTTATCGCCGAGGGCGCGGGCGCGGTTTCGGTGGCGGCGGTAATGTTCGACAAGATACCCGTAAAGGGCAAAAATGTGGTGTGCGTTATCTCGGGCGGAAATATCGACGTTACGATACTTAACCGCGTGATACGCCGCGGTCTTGTAAAAAGCGGCAGAGCCTCCCTGCTAACGATCGAGCTTGTGGACAAGCCCGGGCAGCTCACGGGGGTTTCGGGTATCATTGCGGAGCTTGGCGGAAATGTCACCGCCGTTCACCACGAAAGAGCGGACGCAAACGACAACATCAACGGCTGCTTCTTGAGAATACAGCTTGAAACAAGGAATTTCGAGCATTTAATACAGATAAGATCCGCGCTTACCGAAGCCGGCTATAAGATAGTGGATAACGCATGATGCTGTTCATACAGGAAATAGACCTTATTTATACCAAAGTCGTTCGCAGCGGCGGCTTTGCGAACACCCGCAGAGCCGTGAAATTCCTTCCTGTGGAATTCGATAAGTCGGACATCACGGACGAGATACTATTCAACAAGGTGTACCTGTTCCAGTCGGCGAACGGCATAAGCGAAAAGCGCAATAAGGTTAGTATACTCGGCGAAAAAGCGTTTTTTGACGGGAGATTCGCACCGGATTTTTTCGGAGAAAGAGTATTTGTAAAGCGGACAGAAGACGGCTATGAGATACTGTACACCGATAAGAGGCAGCGCGGCTACATAAAAAGCAAATTTACGCTGACTGAGGGCACGAGCGGACGTATAATCTACAACGACAGATCCTCGGGCTGGGACTGCCCCGTGTGGAACTACTATCTTGTCACATTCAATTTTGTCTGCGCGGATAGGGACAGCTTCAAGCCCAAAATATTCTTCCGCAAGAATCCCGACTTTACGTTCGGAGATATGAAGGAGCTGCGGTACAGCGGCTTTTGAACATTTAAAAAAGGAGTAAATTTTTATGAAAGACATTTACACGGAAAAAGCGCCTCAGGCGATAGGTCCCTACACGCAGGCTAAAGTAGTGGGAAGCATGGTCTACACCTCGGGACAGATAGCACTTGACCCCGCCTCGGGCGCGTTGGTTGACGGCGGCGTCGCGGAGCAGACAAGGCAGGTCTGCGAAAATCTCAAGGCGGTACTGGCAGCGGCGGGAATGTCGCTTGACAATGTTGTCAAGACCACCTGCTTTTTAAAGGATATCGGCGATTTTGCTGCGTTCAACGAGGTTTACGGGGAATACTTTACCTCAAAGCCCGCGCGTTCCTGCGTAGGAGGGCTTTCGCTGCCCAAAGGAGCCTTGGTTGAGGTAGAGGTCGTTGCAATAACAGAGTGATCTCAAGTCGGAATATGACAGAAAACCCGCGCATTTTTGCTGAAAATGTGCGGGTTTTTAGCTTAACCGTGCGGGTTTACGGGCTTTTGAAAATTAAATTTGAATTTTTTAGCGGTTTTTAACGCAAACAAATCGCTTAACCATGCGATTTTAAAGCACTTTTCTATCCGATTTTCCGAGCATCGTTTTACCCTCTATATTACAATATTTCGCTTAACATCGCGGTTTCATTGGCGCAAATCATTTGCGGACATTTTTTGAAAAGCTCTTAAATCCGCTCAACCAAGCCTTTTAAGAGCCTTTTCAGCGCAAAAAATTATAGGATTTTCCAGAATGTAGGGTTCTGAGCGTCCCGCAGCATTTTTATCTGAGCCTGCGCTCGGTCGCAGGCGGCGTATATCTCATTGTTGTTGTCGCGCGCAAAGGACTCTATCTCAGCTACCGACGAGGTTATCTCTACCGCGTGCCCCAAATCGTTCACAAGAATACTGAGTTCCATGAAGTCATACCACATATCTTTAAGCTCTTCGGCTGCTGCAACACATTCTCCGCCGTCGCCGTCCTCAAAGTATTCCTCCACCCGAGAAACCGCCTGCGACATTCTGTCAGTGAAGCTGTCCATATATCCCACCGAAATAAAGCACCCTATCGCCATAACGGCAAGAATAACGATGCTTATGATTATCCGACCCATCTACATTCCCTCCTGCCGCTTTATAATCGTATTTTTTCCGTTTTTGTCAGCCACCATAAGGAAAACATCCTTTTCCGAAACGGCATTTTCACGCAGCTGCTGCTTGAGCCAGCCCATTCCCAGCCCCAGAAGCCCGAGCTGCTCGTTGTCCGTAATTCCGTCGCGGATAATGACGGACGGAGGTTTTTCCGTGCTTCCGCCGCTGCTGATATCCTGTTTTTG
>CAMWLH010000314.1 GCA_947175045.1 uncultured Clostridia bacterium
AAAACTCCGAAGTGGAGCGTTAGCGGAACGGAGAGTGCTTGCGGGAATTTTGAAAATCTTTTAAATAATTTGCTTCTCGTCAAAAACTCTTAACAAAATAACAGTACAGAACGTTTTAAAAACGATTGATTTTTTGGGAAAATAATGCTATAATATAGACAAACTGAAACTAATACTTTACAAGGAGAGTTATTGTATGAAGGTTGTGATTATCGGCGGAGTGGCCGCGGGAACAAAAGCGGCTGCCAAAATCAAGCGCGGGGACAGGTCGGCGGAGGTAAAAATATTCACGAAGAGTGCGGATATTTCCTACGCCGGCTGCGGGCTGCCCTATTATGTTGGCGGGGATATAGAGAGCCGAGAGGAGCTTATTGTGAATACTCCCGCAAAATACTCGGCGCTGACAGGCGCGGAGGTTTACACGGGGCAGGAGGCTGTATCGGTCGACCATGCGAAAAAGACGGTCGCGCTGCGCTCAGTTTCGGACGGAAGCGAGCGGGAGGAATCTTATGATAAGCTGATCATCGCGACGGGTGCAAGCCCCATAGTTCCCAAGGTCGAGGGCGCGGGGCTTTCTGGGGTATTCACTGTGCGCACGCCCGACGACGCGATAAATATTCGCGAGTTTATACAAAAGAATTCTGCGAAAAGCGCGGTGGTCGTCGGCGCGGGCTTTATCGGCATGGAGATGGCGGAAAATCTAATGGCGCAGAAGCTCTCGGTAACGCTTATGGATATGGGCGGGCAGATACTTCCCAATGTGCTTGACCCCGAAATGGCGGGCTATGCGGCGCGGCTGCTGCGGCAGAGGGGGCTTAAAATACTTACCGGCACCACTCTTAACGCGGTAAAGGGAAGCGAGCGTGTTGAGGGAGTTTCCACAAGCGCGGGCGATATCTCCGCGGATATTGTTATAATGAGTGTGGGAGTACGTCCCGCCACGGATTTCCTGAAGGACAGCGGAATTGAGCTGATAAACGGCGCTGTCGCGGTGGATGAGTATCAGCGGACAAGTCTTCCCGATATTTACGCCGCGGGCGACTGCGCGGTGGTAAAGAACCGCGTAACGGGAGCGCGGCAGTGGTCGGCTATGGGTTCTACTGCGAATATTACCGCGAGATGTTTGGCTAAAACGCTGACCGGCAGGGAAACTCCCTACGCGGGCTGTCTGGGCACGGGCGTCGTTCGTCTTGCGGAGGGGCTGAACGCGGGGCGCACGGGTCTTTCGGAGGAGCAGGCGAAAAACGCGGGCTTCGACGTGATAACGGCAGTATGCGTGACAGACGACAAGGCGCATTATTACCCAAATTCCGACAGCTTTGTGACGAAGCTCATTGCGGACAAGGGCACGGGCAGACTGCTGGGTATGCAGGTCATCGGCGCGGGCGCGGTGGATAAGATGACGGATATAGCGGTGGTGGGAATCTCCGCGGGACTGACCCTCGGCGACTTCGATACGCTGGATATGGCTTACGCGCCGCCCTTTTCCACGGCGATACACCCCTTTGTGCAGGCGTGCTGTATTCTGGAGAACAAGATAAGTGGCGAGCTGGAGAGCTTCACCCCCGCGGAATATCTGAGCGGCGCGGCAAAGGGCTACCGTGTGATAGACGTGCAGCCCGAGTCTAAGATTTTCGGCGCGCAGTGGGTCGATCTCGGCAAAGTTCTCGGCGAGCTTGAGGGCATACCCAAGGACGAAAAGCTGCTGCTTGTCTGCACCAAGGGCAAGCGGGGCTATTTCCTGCAAAACCGCCTTAAGCATTACGGCTACACCAATACAAGAGTGCTGGAGGGCGGCGTGTTCTTCAACACGGTAAAGGTTGAGAACGCTTCGGGCAAGATATCACCCGAGGAAATGAAGCGAGTAAAGGCGCTCGGCTGCCTGTGGGACAAGCGATATCCCGATGTGTTCAACGTAAGGATAATCACCAAAAACGGCAAGATAACCGCCGCCGATCAAAAGGCTATCGCCGAGGCTGCGGAGAAATTCGGCAGCGGCGAGGTAACAATGACCTCCCGCCTGACCCTGGAGATACAGGGAGTGCGCTACGCGGTGCTGGACGAGCTGATGGATTTCCTGCACGAGCACGATCTGCTCACGGGCGGTACGGGCTCACTGGTGCGCCCCGTGGTCTCCTGCAAGGGCACGACCTGCCAGTACGGGCTGCTGGACAGCTTCGGGCTGAGCGAGAAAATTCACGAGAGATTCTATCTCGGGTATCATGATGTAACGCTTCCGCACAAATTCAAGATAGCGGTAGGCGGCTGCCCTAACAACTGCGTAAAGCCCGATCTGAACGACCTGGGCGTTATCGGTCAGCGCGTTCCAGTTGTAAAAGGAGATATGTGCCGCGGCTGCAAGAAGTGCCAGATCGAGACCTCCTGCCCCATAAAGGCGGCAGGGGTGGTCGACGGTAAGCTGAATATCGCGGCGGACTGCAACAGCTGCGGGCGCTGCAAGGAAAAATGTCCCTTCGGCGCGGTTCCTGAGTATACCGACGGATATAGGATATATATCGGCGGAAGATGGGGAAAGAAAATTGCACGCGGAAAGCCGCTTGACAGGCTGTTTACCTCCGAAGAAGAGGTGCTTGACATCATTGAGCGCGCGATACTGTTCTTCCGCGACGAGGGAATAACGGGCGAGCGCTTCGCGGACACCATCGAGCGGCTGGGCTTCGATTACGTCCAGGATAAGCTGCTGAACGACAAGATAGACAAGAGCGCGGTGCTCAAAAAGAATGTAAAGGGCGGTGCGACCTGTTGAAAAAACTGATTTGCATATTGCTCGCCGCAGTGCTGCTTACCGGCTGCGCGGCGGGCTCGGACGGCTCGGCAGCCGACGGCGGCACGGGCGAGCCTGCCGCCGCGGAGGGATACACCTTTACCGACGACCTGGACAGAAGCGTTACGGTCTGCGACCCGAAAAACGTCGCGGTGCTTCTGGGCAGCTTTGCGGACGTGTGGTATCTCGCGGGGGGAGAGCTGGCGGCGGCTCCCGAGGACGCGTGGGAGGATTTCGACCTGCCGCTGTCGGAGAGCGCGGTAAATCTCGGCAAGATAAACGATCTCAGCCTTGAAATGTTGTTTTCGGCTTCGCCCGATCTTGTGATAGCCAGCCCCAATATCCGCGTCGACCTGGAATGGCTTGAAACGCTGGAGAGCGCGGGTATTCCCGTAGCTTATTTTGACGTGTCGGATTTCGCGGATTACCTGCATATGCTGGATATCTGCACCGATATAACGGGCAGAAAGGACTTATACAAGACCAACGGAACGGATATACAGTCGCAGATAGACAAGGTGCTGAACGAGAGCGCGGAGCGCGTCGCTCAAAGCGGAGCCCCCGCGGTGCTGTCGCTCAGAGCCTCCTCCGCCAGCGTCCGCGCCAAGAACAGCAGCGGGAACGTGCTCGGGGAGATGCTTAAGGCGCTCGGCTGCGTGAATATCGCGGACAGCGAGAGCTCGCTGCTTGAAAATCTAA
>CAMWLH010000315.1 GCA_947175045.1 uncultured Clostridia bacterium
TAAGCAAAGAAATACGCCCTTTTAAATCATTTTTATGGTTTGCAAGGTACGATTCGAGATTATACCAAATCCCCTTGTGTTCATCATTGCCCCAAGTGCCAAAAGTGACTTCCTGTCCAGCCTTCACTTCCAGCGCTCCCAACGTAACAGGTGAGGAACTTGTGTTTTTAAATGAGAGAAAAGCGTGTCCCGTTGTATTGAACAAGGAACTTGCGCCGTTATTAGCTGCATAAATTACAAGATGACCTACAAATGAGATTTTAGGTGTAACCGAAGCAGCCGATGCTGTTAAGGAACAGCACAACAACAACATCATCATGCTTAAAAAAATGCATAAAACATTTTTGAGCTTTTTCATCGTCAATACCTCCAGATTGAAATGATTTAATCTTTCATTGTTATTTTGCACCTTTTGTTTCTCTTTGTCAACCCCTTTTTTGATTTTCCGAGTAGGTCTATTTTTAAGTTTGGCAGTTTTAGACAAATTTCTTACAGAATTCTTGTCTAAATCCGCAACTATTTAATTATATAATCTCCGTTATCTCATACTATGAGAGTTTGTTCCTCTGATTTACTGCTAAAATCAATACATTATCCTTTACCGCCGTTTATTGTCACTTCCTTCAAATTGTAATGCTCTGTATTGTAATTAGGTTCAAATTTTGTTTTTACCCATTGGCGCAATTGAATAGTTTGTTTGGTTGAGCTATTCATATACAGCGTGTAAATGTCTACTGATGATGAGTCTGTTTCCTCCACTTCAAACTCTGACGGAACATTCATCAAGGCATATTTATATTCAAAAGTTTGCGGACAATCTTTATAGTTTTTGGCAGTAAGATGAGTGTATTCACGAAATACAGTACCGTTATATTTCTACTCAAATACTTTTGGCACTTGCATTTACACTTTGTATGTGATATACCATAATCGTTAGTCATTTGACTTCCTATCTCGCTTTTTTGATGTGGTCTCCATACCTACTTCTACTATAGCACGGTAGGGTTTCTTTTGGCTTTATCTAAAGATTTTTATCCCACCGCTTCAAGCGGTGGTTTTTTGTGCTAAAGCTACAATCAGAGCTCCCCCGCGTTCGCGAGGGATCTTGATCTTATAAAACCGTTTACGGTAATTTATTTATACATTATTTTATCCTTATTCAGCTTGTCGTTGAACCCGATATAATACCCGACCTGAGCCGCGACGGGGATAAGGAGATAGTACGCCGTCATAAGTATCGGGAAGATCACGCTCATATTGTCAATTTCCCTTAAAGAAGTCTCGACCCACGCCTTGGATTCGGTGGTTATCGGCGGAACAAACGCCATCACAAAAGGATACGCGCTGCCGCTGACAAAACGATACAGAATAAGAAGATCCTGCTCGGGGAAAAACAGCTTGTTCAGCAGCAAAATCACCGAGGGCAGCGCCGCAAACACAAACAAAATAACTCCTATCGCTATCCAACGGTATTTTTTTTCGCAGCTCTCACGTCCCAGCTTTATAAGACCGCGCTCTCTTGTTCCGTCCTTCCATGCCAGGGTAAAAACAAGAAGATAAAAAATAAGAGTACCGCAGGAGATCGAAACAACCTTAGTGAACAGATTCACGCCGAACATTCCCAGCCCCATTGTCATAAAAAGGCAGAGCGCGTTTCCGAGAATAATATACCCCAAGCCCTTAAGGGTCAGCTTGATAAAGGATTCTCTTTTCATTTTTGATTCCTTTCGGTTGAAAATGGCAATATTCATCACGCTTTTCGATATACATATTTTCGCAAGCGCTGTTCAAAATATGTATGAAAGTGAGGTTTTATCTATGAGCAGCTTCAAAAACCGACAGAGCGCGGAAATTCTGAAAAGCGTCTACAAAAACGCAGATATGGCATACGAGGCTTCAGGGGATATTCTCAGGCGCTGCCGCAACACCCAGCTCCACCGAGAAATAGCCGCCCAGCGCGAGCGCTACAAAAACATAGCCGCCGAAGCGCGGGGAGAGCTTACACGGCGCGGAGTGACTCCCAAGCAGACGCCGCCCCACATAAAGGCGATGGCGAAGATGGGCATAGCCATGAAGACCATGACCGGGCAAAGCAGCACGCGTCTTGCCAAAATTATGATAAGAGGCACTACCGCGGGCATAATCGATATGCAGCACGCCGTGAACCGCTCCCGCGGAGCCGAGGAAAGGATAAAGGACGACGCGCAGGATCTGCTGAAACGCGAGCAGGAATACTGCGACAGCCTTAAGAGTTATCTATGAAAAAAAGCTCACGGCAATTGCCCGAATACGTCCCCTGTGACATAACGGCAAGCGGTATCTCCCCGATCAGTTCCGAGCCCAGAAGCGCGGAGCACAGCCGATAGCCACTCGGTGCCATAAGATCACACCGCACTGCTAGTGCGGTGTGATCGTCTTATTGCTCCTCGTCCGCGTTTACAATATTCCCCTCGACAAGATTGCGATACACCGTCAGCGCTCTCTCGCGCTGCTCCCGCGCCTGCTTGCCGTTTCCCGTCATATTCTCAAAAGCGTCCCTGACGTAAACCGCCACATTGTCGGGACAGGTGCTCCAGCGTGCGTATTCGGTGAAATCCGTAGACGCAAGCACCAGCCCCTCCTTGTCGAGCAGATCGGCTTCAGGGTACTCCTCCGAAAAATCCACGAAAAAATCAATTTTTTCATAAACATCATTGAGCTCCTCAATAACGCCGTAGTCGCAGAGCCACATCTGGCTTTCCCCGCCGAAAAGCTCTATCGACTGGAACTTCTGGCGGTTTGCGTCGATATACTCGATATTTCCGCTTGCCTCATTAAGGTCGATATAATTCACCCTAACGTGTACATAGCCGTTGTCGTCAAAATCGGGACAGTATCTCTCCAGCGTTCTTTCGATCTCGTCCAGCTTTGGGTATATCCCGCTGTCCGCCGTTGTAGATATCACAGCTACGTTCAGATCGGCTCTTTCCTTAGTAACAGCCTGCACTATCATCACTCCGAAAACCGCCGCGAAAAATACCGTCAATATCACATACCACTTGTAATGATAAAAGAAATTCTCGACAGCCTTCGCTCCCGTGAGCTTAGGCTTCTCCTCAGGCTCGTCCTGCGGAATGATATCGCTCTCCTCTATTATCCCCTGCTTCAGCTTGAGCAGCTCGCGCCGCTCCCGCAAAAGCCTTTCTTCATCGTCCCTGCCCGCCATTAAAGCCTCCTGATCTTAAAAAAATTTTTCGCGACCCGCCTGCAAAAACTCCGCTGCGCTCCGTTTTCACAGGCTCTCGCGAAAAATTTTCCTGCGTGGGCGTTATGCTGCGCTTTGCCAACGTTGCTTTTATGCGCGTATTAAGCGTTGCTCTTTGCAAATTACTTGGATTTGAATTTTTTTCGCGACCCGCCTGCAAAAACTCCGCTGCGCTCCGTTTTCACAGGCTCTCG
>CAMWLH010000316.1 GCA_947175045.1 uncultured Clostridia bacterium
ATTTCAGAAAGGTACAGCAGCATAACGTAGCGTATTAAGGCGGAGTTTGCTTGCGGAAGTTTTAATTTCTTTTAAATCGTTTGTTTAGATTAACCTTATATGCGAGTATGCGTGTATGCGTGGTCATCGTCCATTGCTTGTTTTGTGAAAATTTTTTTAAATAAATTAAAAAATATGTTGAAATTTTACAAAGCATATGCTATAATAGTTGTGGGGAGAGTTTTGGGAAAGCTATGTTAATTTTTGGCAGAGCTGTTCCCGATTTGATGCGTGCCATAAAAGCAAGTGCTTTTGTTTAAAGAGCGCTTGCTTTTATGACCACGCTGTCATAAGCGGCAGAAGTGCGCTGCGTAAGGGGAACGCGGGGCGTTTTGTGCCTGTTTTCGTCTGCGCTGCATATGCAGTCGGGGACGGGCGTATCAAAGAAAGGTCGTGCGGTCAATGAAGATTGTGATCATGGTTCTCGCAGTAGCGCTTATTTTGGTTGCGGTCGCTTTGCTGATAGCGATACGGAAAATCGTGGCGTTGGAAAAAGGCTTTAAAAACGCCGATAATACGGACAGAATGACGGGGCTGCTCAACCGCGACGGTTTTATGGAGCAGGGTGAACTGGTTCTGGAAGCTGCCAAGGAAAGCGGCGAGCCTGTGTCGCTCATCGTGTTTGACGTGGAGGAACTGGGTCGCATAAATACCTTTTTCGGCACCGGGGTCGGCGACGAGGTGGTAAAAGCTTTCGCGTTCGCCGCAAAGGCAGCCGCGGGAAAGGGAGGCGTGGTCGGACGCGCCAACACGGACGACTTTGCGCTGCTGACCCATTGTTCGGGTGAGGCGGAGGCACAGGAGATCGCCAAGTCATTTAGGAACGCGGTAATGAACCGTCTGAGCAGTGATACTCTGCGCGAAAATGTGAATTTTTTCGCGGGAGTGTGCGAGTTTGACGGTCACGACGATATCTATACAATGTATAATAAGGCTTCTCTTTGTCTTTTTACAAAGGATAGCAATCGGCGATTGAGCTTTTTCACGCGTGATATGGAGAACAGCATGGTGGAAAAGGAGCTGCTGCGTTCCGAAATGCTGACGGCGTTGGAGACAGGGCAGTTTGAGCTGTATTATCAGCCTAAGATTTCCTTTAAGACAGGGGAAATGCGCGGGTTGGAGGCTCTTATCCGCTGGCACCACCCCACAAAGGGGTTTGTTCCGCCGAGCGATTTTATCCCGCTTGCGGAGAAGTCGGGCATTATCACCAAGATCGACGAGTGGGGATTGTTTACCGCCTGCCGCCAGAGCAAGGAGTGGCAGGATAAGGGAATGTCTCCCGTAAAAGTGTCGGTGAATATGTCGCAGGCGCAGTTTTACCGCACCGATGTTTATGCTACGATTTCTGCGGCTCTTGCCGAAACGGGTCTTGACCCGAAGTGGCTTGAGGTGGAGGTCACCGAAACCATGGCAATGCAGGATATCGACCGCACGATAAGCGTTCTGGCAAAAATCCGTGAGTTGGGTGTCAGCGTGTCTATGGACGACTTCGGCAGCGGATATTCCTCGCTGTCCTCGCTTAAAACTTTGCCGTTGGATATCCTTAAGATCGACCGCAGTCTGGTGTGCGATCTTGACGACAACAAGGTGTCGAAGCAGATCACCAACGCCATTGTGGAGCTTGGAAAGGCTATGGAACTGGTAGTACTTGCGGAGGGTGTTGAGACACGCGGTCAGATAGATTTCCTTACCGAGATCGGGTGCGACTTGGCGCAGGGGTATTTTTACAGCAAGCCCTGTCCCGCAAAGGATATTGAGGCGCTGATGATAATGCCGCTTGTTGGAAAGGCGCAGACCGCCGCGGAGTGATCAACGGAATAATATCGGACGATCGGAGGATTTTTCCCGGTCGTCTTTTTTGCGTTTGTTTGACAAAAATTTAGCATATTTTATGAAAAACCACTTGCAAAAATTACAAAAATATTGTACAATATATTGTGTAGACAGTAGGGGTAAAATACCCATACGAAACTGTTAAATAATTTTATTTACGAAAGGAAATAAAAACTATGAGCAAGCTTAACAAGAAGAATGTGGAAGACCTGTCCGTAAAGGGCAAGAAGGTGCTGGTGCGCGTTGATTTCAACGTTCCGCTTAAGGACGGAAAAATCACCAACGACAACAGAATCACCGCGGCTCTGCCCACCATCAATAAGCTGACGGAGAACGGTGCAAAGGTTGTACTCTGCTCACATCTCGGCAAGCCCAAGAACGGTCCCGAGGCTAAGTTCTCCCTTAAGCCCGCGGCTGACAGACTTGCGGAGCTGGTTTCCGCTAAGGTAACCTTCGCTCCCGACGACAATGTTGTAGGCGATAATGCTAAGGGTGCTGTTGCGGCTATGAATGAGGGCGAGATCGTTGTTCTTGAGAACACCCGTTTCCGCGGCGCAGACGAGACCAAGAACGGCGAGGGCTTTTCCAAGGAGCTTGCCGATCTGGTAGGCGGCGAGGTTTTTGTTATGGACGCTTTCGGTTCTTCCCACAGAGCGCACGCTTCCACCGTCGGCGTTACCAAGTTTGTTAAGGAGACCGCTGTCGGCTATCTGATGAACAAGGAGATAGAGTTCCTCGGAAACGCGGTTGAATCTCCCGTTCGTCCTTTCGTGGCAGTTCTCGGCGGCGCAAAGGTTGCGGATAAGCTGAACGTTATCTCCAATCTGCTCGAAAAGTGCGATACGCTCATTATCGGCGGCGGTATGGCTTACACTTTCCTGAAGGCTAAGGGCTATGAGGTAGGTACTTCTCTGGTTGACAACGAGAAGATCGACTACTGCAAGGAAATGATCGCAAAGGCGGAGAAAAACGGCAAGCAGCTGCTTCTGCCCGTTGATACTACCATTGCCAAGGCGTTCCCCGATCCGATCGACGCTGAGATCGAGGTAAGCGTGGTTGATTCCGATAAGATACCTGCTGACATGATGGGTCTGGATATCGGTCCTAAGACAATGGAGCTTTTCGCTGATGCTGCCAAGTCCGCAAAGACGGTCGTATGGAACGGTCCCATGGGAGTTTTCGAGAACCCCGTTCTCGCAAAGGGAACTATCGCGGTTGCCAAGGCTATGGCTGAAGCTGACGCGACCACTATTATAGGCGGCGGCGATTCCGCGGCGGCTGTTGTACAGCTCGGCTTTGCGGATAAGATGAGCCACATCTCCACCGGCGGCGGCGCTTCCCTTGAATACCTCGAGGGTAAGGGTCTGCCCGGCATCGACGCTATCCAGGATAAGTAATCATGACATAGGGCAGAGCGTTCTGCCCTATTAGATGTTAGAGGTCAGAAGTAAGAGGTAAGACGGTTCGTTTGCTCGTGGGGCGGGTAAGCGGATCGGGCTTGCCCTCGTGAAAGGGAAAATTATGGAGCTTAAAAACGAGAAAATAACCCTTAT
>CAMWLH010000317.1 GCA_947175045.1 uncultured Clostridia bacterium
GCTTTTGTCGGATTTTCTTTTTCCCCCCTTCCCCGAAGGTGTCAGCCCCGATCCGGGCGCGTGAAAGCCCCGCTTTCACATATCAACATAGTGGATAAACATAACAATTAAATTACGATGTAACACAAAAAAGGAAATTCACAAAAAACAACACAGCAAAGCCCGCCCCTTAAAGCGTATCCTTAAGCTCTTTTACGAACAACAGTGCGTCCATGGGGCTCATACTGTTGATATCCGCCGCGCGCAGCCTCGCTATTGCGTTCTGCTCGTTTACGGCGGCGAAGCTGAATTGATTGTCGGCGCTGCGCTCTATTGCCTCGGCGAGCTTGACCTTGCCGCTCACCTCCAGCTCCTTAAGCTCCTCTTTTGCGCGGGCGATAACCTTCTGGGGCAGCCCCGCCAGCTTTGCGACCTCTATGCCGTAGCTGTCGTCGGTGCCGCCCTCGACGATCTTGTGCAGAAACCGCAGATCATCTCCCCGCTTTGAAACCGCGACCGAGAAATTCCTTACCCCCTCGTACTCCCTTTCCATGGCGATAAGCTCGTGGTAGTGAGTCGCGAAAAGGGTCTTGCAGCCGATATTCTTTCCCGAGATATATTCCGCGACGGATTTGGCGATGGAGATACCGTCAAAGGTAGACGTGCCGCGCCCTATCTCGTCCAGAATTACCAGACTTTTCCGCGTGGCGTTCTTAAGGATATCCGCCACCTCGTTCATCTCAACCATAAAGGTAGACTGCCCCGAGGAGAGGTCGTCCGAAGCGCCGACGCGGGTAAATATCTTGTCCACAACGCCAATCTTGGCATACCTGGCGGGAACGAAGCAGCCTATCTGCGCCATAAGCACGATAAGTGCGGTCTGCCGCATAAACGTGGATTTACCCGACATATTCGGACCCGTGATAATTATCAGCCTGTTGCTCTTGCAGTCCAGCAGCACGTCGTTGGGAGTAAAGGGGCGATCCCCCAGAACCTTTTCCACAACGGGGTGACGGCCGTCCTTTATGTCAATAACGCTGTCGAGAGTTATCTCGGGCTTGACATAGTTGTTCTCAATGGAAGCCTGCGCCAGGGAGCATATGGCGTCGGTCTCCGAGACCGCCCTGGCGGTCGTGTGTATCTCCTCCAGCTTAGTCGCGATAAAATCCCTTACCTCCGCGAAGATAGCCTGCTCCAGCGCCAATATCCTGTCGTTTGCGCCGAGTATCTCACCCTCGATCTTTTTCAGCTCGTCGGTTATGTAGCGCTCTCCGGTGGTGAGTGTCTGCTTGCGGTGGTAGTGCGCCGGAACCTGCGAAACGAAGCTCTTCGACACCTCTATATAGTACCCGAAAACGCGGTTGTTGCCCACCTTGAGCGTGCGTATGCCCGTAGCCGCCCGCTCGCGCTCCTCGATCTCCCGCAGGATATCCTCGCCGCCCTTTGATATGCCGCGCAGGCGGTCTATCTCCTCGTTGAAGCCGTCGCGGATAGTTCCGCCGTCCTTTACGCTCTGTGGCGGGTCGTCGGAGATGGCGTTGCTCACCAGAGAAGCAACGTCGGCAAGCTCGCTGATGTTCCCGTTTAATGTTTTGAAGAGCCGCGTGTCAAGCCGTCCCAGGCACTCCTTAAGCGCGGGGAGCCGCTTGCAGGTCTGCCCCAGCGAGTAAATATCCCGCGGCAGAGCCGACTTGAACATAACCCTCGTCATCAGCCGCTCCAGATCGTATATTCCCTTAAGGGCGCCGCATATATCGTACAGCACGGCGGAATCCTTTGTAAGCTCCTCCACCGCGTCCAGCCGCGCGAGTATCTCCGTCGGATTTATAAGCGGCTGCTCCACCCAGCTGCCGAGCCGCCGCCTGCCCATGCCCGTGACCGTCTTGTCCAGCACTCCCATAAGCGTTGCGCGCTTGTCGCGGGTGCGCATGGTCTCACTTATCTCGAGATTCTGCCGCGTGGTGAGATTCAGCCCCATGCAGTCGTCGCTCTTGTGCACCGTAAAGCTCACAAAGCGCTTTACGGCAGTCTTCTGGGTCTCCGCGAAATACCCGAACATTGCGCACATAGCCCTCATGACGATCGGCGCGCAGTGCAGGATATCGTCCCTCTCCGTCCCGAATTGCTCCGTAATTATCGAGGTATCCCTGTCGTCGAACCGCTCGTCCTCCAGAAGCTCGCACTGACACTTTTTCATCTTATTGGTGACGAACTCGTTGACCTTTTTCAGATCGAGAAATTTACCGTTAATAATTATCTCCACGGGCTTGAACCTTGAAAGCTCCGTGATGATCTCCTGTTCCCTGTCCGCTCCCCGTTCCTCAAACGCGTGGACCTCGCCCGTAGAAATATCCGCGAAAACAAGCGCCGTGCCGTCCTCCTCGTTATAAATACAGGTGATATAGTTGTTGCTGTCCTCATTGAGCATACTCGCCTCGATGACCGTGCCCGGGGTGACCAGCCGAATAACGTCGCGCTCCACCAGCCCCTTTGTGGCTGCGGGGTCGGACATCTGCTCGCAGATAGCCACCTTAAAGCCCTTGTCAATAAGCCGCTTTATGTACATCTCGCTGGCGTGGTATGGCACGCCGCACATAGGCGAGCCCGCCCGCTCCGTAAGAGCGAGCTCCAGCTCCCGAGACACGTTTACCGCGTCCTCGAAGAACATCTCATAAAAATCCCCCAGACGGAAAAACAGGACATAATCCTTATATTTTTCCTTTATGTCCAGGTATTGCCGCAGCATGGGCGACACTTTTTCTTCCCTCTGAGCCATTTTTTCTCCTGATCCTTAAAAAATTTTCGCACCGCGAGGGCTTGCGAAGCAAGCCCTCGCTAGCCTGCGCGTTAAAGCTCCACTCAGCTTACGCTCCGTTACGCTTTCACGCGCGCTTGCGAAAAAATTCCCTGCGTAAACCTTATGTTGCTCTGATCCATCTGTTCAGTTTTCCGAGCGGGCTTTAATCTTAAAAGCGCCCCCGCGCGAAGCGCGGAATCGGGATTCCAAAGGGACGCGTCCCTTTACAGGGACATTCCCTCACCCGCACCCGCCGCAGGTAGAGCAGCTCCCGCTGCAATCCGCCGCGATCTCGCTTGGGCAGGTCTCGGGATCCATACCCTCCATCGAATACGTCAAGATAGTGTTGATCTGGTTCATAAGCGCGTCCATACCCTGCTTAGCAACGGTAAACAGCGCCATATTCTCGTTAGCCATTACCGCGTCGTAAGCGGCGCGCATCTTATTATTCAGTTCCGCGAGCTTCTCCTTGTTCTGCTCCTCCTCGGGCTTGCCGCTTTCAAGCGCCACGTTCTGCCGAACCAGATTAAACTCCCCTATCAGGTCTTGGAGCTCCTTGTCCTCATCGTTGCGCGCCTTGGCGTTCACATAATCAACATACCTCTCATCAGCCTGAATAGCCTTCCCAAGCTGCCTTGTAACC
>CAMWLH010000318.1 GCA_947175045.1 uncultured Clostridia bacterium
TAGTGCAGATAAACATATAAAATCTAACAAAACAAACAGCTACGCTAAATTATCACTTAATTTACCAATCCATCAGGGCTCTATCACAAATATGCAAGAAATCTATACGGATAAATTCAAAAAATTGTCTATTTGACCAAAAATTCAAAAAAATACTTATTTATTGACAGGAATTGGGGATTATCTCTTGAAAAAAAAGTAAAAATAATATATAATATACATTAGTTTATATGAAAGGAACAATTATCATGGCAATTGATACTAATACCATCCGCCATCTCTGCGAGCTCAGCAAGCTGGACTACGACGAGAACGGGCTGGAAAAAGTACGCGACGAAATGAGCGATATTATCGACCTTATGGACACGATAAAGAGCTTCGATCTCACCTACGACGACACCAAGGACAACAACAGCATAAAATTTTCCGAGACCCGCGAGGACGCGGCTCTGCCATCTTTTCCGACAGAAAAGCTGCTGGCGAACGCGGAGAATACGGACGGCTGCTATGTCGTGCCCAAGGTAGTGGAATAGGAGGCAGAATATGGATATTACTCGCACGAAAATCCGCGAGCTGCGCAAGGCGCTTGATGAAAAGAAGATAAGCGCCGAGGAGCTCTGCGGAGAATATTTTAAAAAAATAAGAGATGTCGACCCAAAGCTGCTGTCCTATATCACCGTTACCGAGGACAAAGCAAAAGAGATGGCAGCGGCGGCTCAGAAGCTGATAGACGAGGGGAAAAGCTCCGCGCTGACGGGAATACCGCTCGCAATAAAGGACAATATATGCGTGGAGGGAGTGCGCACCACCTGCTCCAGCAAAATGCTGGAAAACTTTGTGCCGCCCTATAACGCGACGGTTATCGAAAAGCTGAACGCCGAGGGCTATGTTCTGCTGGGCAAAACCAGCATGGACGAGTTCGCCATGGGCGGCTCCAACCAGACCTCCGCCTTTGCTAAAACCAAGAATCCATACGATACGGAGCGCGTTCCGGGCGGTTCATCGGGAGGAAGCGCCGCGGCGGTTTCCGCGTCCCTCGCGCCCGCCGCGCTGGGAAGCGACACTGGCGGCTCCATACGTCAGCCGAGCGCATTCTGCGGAGTAACGGGTATCAAGCCCACCTACGGCAGAGTATCCCGCTACGGGCTTGTCGCGTTCGCAAGCTCTCTCGACCAGATAGGTCCTATCTGCTCCGACGCGCGGGACTGCGCGGTAATGCTGAACGCTATCTGCGGTCAGGACGCTCACGACGCAACCTCCGCGCGGGTGGACGTTCCCGATTTCACCGCGAAGCTCGGTCAGCCCGTAAAGGGCATGAAGATCGCCATGCCCAAGGAGTTTTTCTCGGACGACATAGATAACGACGTCAAAGCCGCGGTAGAAAAGGCGGCAAAGTCTCTTGAAGCGCAGGGAGCGGAGCTGGTGGAATGCTCTATCCCGGGACTTAAATATGCCATTCCCGCCTACTATCTGATAGCCTGCGCTGAGGCTGCTTCCAACCTCTCAAGGTTCGATGGAATAAAATACGGATTCCGCGGCGAGGGGCGCACCTTTGAAGAGCTTATCCGCGACAGCCGCTCCAAGGGGTTCGGCGAGGAGGTAAAGCGCCGTATACTGCTGGGCAACTACGCGCTTTCAAGCGGATATTTCGACGCATACTACAAAAAGGCGCTGGCGCTCAAGCAGGAGATAATCAAGGAATACAACGAAGTGTTTGAACTGGCGGACGTGATACTTACCCCCACCGCTCCCACTCCCGCGTATAAAATAGGCGCACAGGACAACGACCCCGTTAAGATGTATATGGCGGATATCTGCACCGTTACGGTAAACATCGCGACGCTCCCCGGTATCTCCACCACCTGCGGATACACCGCGGAGGGTCTGCCAATAGGAATGTCGATCATAGGAAAGCGCTTTGACGAGCAGACCATTCTGCAATGCGCGGACGCGTTCGAGCAGGGCTTTGAGCCTGTTGCTCCTAAGCTGTAAGGAGGTATCGTTATGAGTGCTTATTATCCTACTATGGGACTTGAAGTCCATGCGGAGCTGCTGACAAACTCAAAGGTATTCTGCACCTGCTCCGCGGAATTCGGCGGCGCGCCCAACTCCCGCTGCTGCCCCGTGTGCAGCGGACTTCCCGGGACTCTCCCCGTACTGAACAGGCGCGCAGTGGAATATATCATCAAGGCGGGCTATGTAATGAACTGCGATATTTCCCGCTTTACCAAATGGGACAGAAAGAATTATTTTTATCCCGACCTGCCCAAGGCATATCAGATATCGCAGATGCCGCGCCCCGTCTGCCTTGCGGGAACAGTGAACATCAACGTGAACGGTGAAGAAAAGGTTATCCGCATAAACCGCATACATCTTGAAGAGGACGCCGGAAAGCTCGTGCATGACGACGTAAACAGAATATCCCTCGCTGATTATAACCGCTGCGGCATACCGCTTATAGAAATAGTCACCGAGCCTGATTTCCACAGCGCCGATGAAGTAATAGCGTTCATGGAGAAGATACGGCTGCTGCTGCAGTACGCCGGAATATGCGACTGCAAGATGGAGCAGGGCTCTATCCGCTGCGACGTTAATATTTCCATAGCTCCCAAGGGAAGCGATGAACTGGGAACACGCACTGAAATGAAGAATCTCAATTCCCTCAAAGCTATTGCCAAAGCTATCGAGATAGAGATAGAACGGCAGGAGGAGATACTTGACAACGGCGAAAAGGTGATCCAGCAGACACGCCGCTTTAACGAAGCTCTGGGGGAAACCACCGCAATGCGCTCCAAGGAGGACGCGCAGGATTACCGCTACTTCCCCGACCCCGACATTCCGCCCATTATTTTCACCGAAGAGGAGCTTGAAGCGATACGCCGCTCCATTCCCGAGCTTCCCGAGCAGCGCGTGGAGCGCTATGTGCGTGATTACGGCATAAACAAAAAGGACGCGGACATAATCGTAGGTGACAAGCGCATATGCGACTTTTTTGACGAAGCCATCTCCGAGTATGACAACCCCAAGGCGGTCGCTAATTATGTTATAGGCGAGCTTATGCGCCGCATAAATCTGGGCGAGGCGGACATGGACAACCTCAGATTCGGCGGCAGAGAGTTTGCACAGCTTGTGGAGTATATGCAGACGGACAAGATATCGCAGGCTAACGCCAAGACGATACTTCGCGAAATGATAGAAAACGGCGGCACTCCCAAGGAGATAGCCGACCGCGGCGACCTCTGGATAAAAGAGGACAGCGATCTGCTTGCAAAAACCGTTGACGAAATAATCGCTAACAATCCCAAAGCCGCCGAGCAGTACCGCAGCGGCGACCAGAAAGGATTCGGCTTCTTTATGGGACAGGCAAACAACTGTCGCGTATACACATCTGACGCTGCCGCCGACTCCTTACGTGTAG
>CAMWLH010000319.1 GCA_947175045.1 uncultured Clostridia bacterium
CCCTTCTTCCCGCGCCCCTTTTAATTCGCCCGATCGTCCTGCCGTAAATTTGCATTTTAAGTATTATTTTGTATATTAAAAACATCAAAAGGGGTGATTTGTTTCCCCCGCCTTGAGATATTTGGGTAGATCAGCCGAGGACTTTTTTAACGGTCTGAAGAATTCTGTCGGGCTTGAAGGGCTTAACAATAAAGTCCAGTGCGCCGAGCTTGATAGCCTCAACGACCATCGCTTCCTGTCCCATCGCGGAACACATAACAACCTTAGCCATAGGATCGCTGCCCTTAATCTCCTTAAGAGCCTCAATACCCGTCTTGTTCGGCATGGTTATGTCCATTATGACGAGGTCGGGCTTCTCCGCTGCGTAAACCTCACAGGCGATAGCGCCGTCGGCAGCTTCAAGAATATTTGTGTAGCCGTTTTTCGTCAAAGTGTCCTTTATGAGCATTCTCATAAAAGCCGCATCGTCTACCAGTAAAATCTTTGTGTCCATTACTTTTTCTCCTTAATGAAAAAATTAAAAGGTTTATTGGTAGTTATTTTATTCTCTACCAAGACTGTCCATGAATTGTGACTTAACTATTTCGGTAATTCTTACCGCAAAGTTATCGTCAATAACGACTACATCGCCTCTGGCGATAAGGTTTCCGTTTACCACCACGTCAACCGGCGCACCTGCCTGCCGTTCCAGTTCGATAATCGTTCCCTGCGAGAACTCCAGTATCTCCTTAACTTTTCTCGTGGCGGTACCGATCTCAACGCTTATCTCAAGCGGAACGCCCATCAGCAGCTTAAGGTTGTCCTGCTGGTCGCCGGGCAATCCGAAGTCCACGTTGTCAAACTGGTGGAGCTGCGCGTTCTGTATATTGACGGGGGGCATAGGAGGCGGATATGCTCCGTATGCAGCGTACTGATTGGGGTAACCGTATCCGCCCTGGGGAGGATACGCGGGCTGCTGATACATCGGCGGCGCGGGCTGACCCGGCTGCATGGGCTGCATCGTCTGACCCTGGGGCATCTGCTGCTGAGCGGGCATCGGTGCGGGCGGCGGAGCCGCAGGCGCTTGTGCCGATGCCTGAGCTGCCTCTGCCGCCGCTGCGGCAGCCTTCTGCTCCTCCTCAACCTTAAACTGGTCAATCATCTTCTTGGAAAGCGTCTTTGCAAGCTCAACCGACAAAACCGACATGAACTCGCTGTTCATTACCCCGTCTATCGTCAGGTTGAACGATACCGCAATAACGTTTTCATCGCTGCCCATCTCGCAAAGGTCGCCGAAGTTAGCCTGCTCAATTATGTAAGGCGTGGGAGTTGAGATGTCCACCGTCATGCCAAGCAGATCCGACAGGGCAGTCGCCGAGGCACCCATCATCTGGTTCATTACCTCGCTGACAGCGCTTATGTTCATCTCGTCAAACTCAAAGTCGGGCGAAATTACCAACGGATTACCCAGCAGCTGATTTAACATGAGCTGAACATCGTCCTGCTTGAGTATGATCATGTTCAGTCCCGTAATTCCGGTAACATAAACAATCTTAACGCAGATAGCAGGCTCAAGGTTATCATAATTCAAATCACTGACTTTGACCGCCTTGACAACGGGCGTGGTAATCCACACCTTTGCGTTCAGCAGCTCGGAAACCGCAGTAGCCGCCGAACCCATGCTGATATTCATTATTTCGCCGACCGCATCAATTTCATAGGTGCTGAACTCGTTTTCCATTTCGTTAGCCATCAGAAATTATACCTCAATTCTCAATAAAATTATCAATCATAACCGCTTTCTTATTATTGTATGTACCCATCTTACCATCGCACCAAGCCCTTTCGCCAACCTTTATCGTGATGTTCGATGCTATATTTTTATTAAGCGGTATTACGTCATTCACCTGGAGCGTCAGTACCTCGTAGAGATCGAGATTTATCTCATCAAGCACAGCTTTGATTTCCAGGTCTGTTGTACTGATTCCGTTCAGTATGTTATCGCGACGCTCCGTTTCGCGGTTCTTGTCCGTCTTTTTCCTTGAGCCGGTATAACGCGGTATAAATTTACCCATGATCTCGTCAAGATTTATAGCGGGGACGCACACGGAGATGATCGACTTTACTCCGTTCACCTCGACCTCCAAGGCTACTATGATTACCGTATCCTCATGTCCTATCGTCTGAACGACACGTGAATTGGTCTCGATCCCTATCAGTCTGGGTTCCAGCTCTATGTGCGACATCCACGGCTCCTTGAGGAGATTTGACAAAGCCGCCATAATGTCCGACATGATGGTTATTTCAATTTCGGTGAAGTCGCGGTTTACATCGCGGTACTCTCCCTTTCCTCCCAGCAGACGGTCTATCATGGTGTAGGTTATAGCGTTGGATACCTGTATGATGATGTCTGTTTCGCTTACCTCATCGTTTATGATGCCCATGTCGACCATGCCCATCATTACATAATCCGGCAATGCATTGTTGAACTCACTGTACCGCTGCTCCTCAATATTTACCAGCGATACGCTGCAATAAAGTCTCAGCAAACCAGTAAGATACGAGGAGAGAAGTCTCGCATAATTCTCAAATATACTGTCAAGAATTTTCAGCTGCTCTCTCGTAAACTTCTTAGGCGCTCTGAAATCATATTCTTTGACTTCGGACTCCTCCTTTGCCGTAACAACGGGGTCAGCACCCATCGCAACGTTTTTCAGCATTTCATCGATCTGAGCCTGCGTCAAAACGTCAGCCATCAGTATCCCCCCTCCTTAGTTTTTATTTGATCATTCACTGTCAGCACCGTCCGCATTATCCGCATCGGACGGCTCGCTGTCTGCCGCCAACAGGAAGTCGGTGTAATCACCTATGGCAACGGGTCCCTCGTAGCCTATCGTGCTCGATTCGGAATCGGGGAAACGTTCTTCAATGCTGTCTATTATGAGCTGCGTTGAACCGTCGGGCAGTTTAGGCACGTCATCGTTACGATTTCCGTCGGGATCAAACTGCTCTGAAGACAGACCGTAGTCGATCTTCCATATATCCTGCATTTCCTCGGCGGTGTACCCACCATCTACCTTATTTTCAACAAGCATTATCTCAACACGTCTGTTTTCCGCGCGCCCCTCAGGAGTATCGTTATCCGCTATCGGCTCGGTACTGCCGTAGCCTCTGGCCCTGAACTTATTACTGGGGAGGAAAGTGCGGTACTCCATATACTTGACAACGCTGGCCGCGCGCAGCGAGGACAGATCCCAGTCGTTTTCGGAGGATACCACCGCGGCGGTGTGACCCGTTACGCTGCAGGTGAGGACAAAATCCTGGGCGGCTCTCAGACCGATGCCGATCGCGTTAAGCACCTCTCGTCCTTCTGACCTCAGCACATAGCTGTCGGGCTCAAAGAAAATATCGTCGTCGAAGCGTATTGTTATATGT
>CAMWLH010000320.1 GCA_947175045.1 uncultured Clostridia bacterium
TTCGCATAATAATAGTGCGGATAAACATATAAAATCTAACAAAACAAACAGCTACGCTAAATTATTATTTATACTACCGTCAAAAACGCGCGGAACAAATCCCGCGCGTTTTAATTCTGTTATGACTTACTGCCCGACCTTTTCCGAAAGGACGATATCAAAGCTATACTCTCGTTCGCGTCCCAGCGAATCAAGCCTTATGACCGTAACCGTAACGCTGTCGCCCGGCTTCTTATCCTTAAGGATAGCGGAAACCTGGCTTGTGGTGGTCACGGACTCGCCGTTGATCTTGGTTATCGTATCGCCGACTACCAGTTCGCTGTCCGCGATAGCGAGGTCTTTTTCAATGTCGGTTATGCGGAGCCCGGGAATCATGCCGTATCTTCTCATATCCTCGGGTATCTCAAGGCAGGTAAAGCCCAGAATGGGTCTGCCGGTAACATATCCCTTGTTTACAAGGTCATCAATAACCGTTTTCGCCTCGTTTATGGTGATCGCAAAGCCCAGATTTTCGGAGTAGTCGTTGATGAGCTTCTCGTTTACAACTCCCACGACCTCGCCGTACATATTGAACATCGCTCCGCCCGAGTTGCCAGAGTTTATCGCCGCGTCGGTCTGAATGGAGGAAAGCGCTCTGTCGTTGGAGGATATCTGACGGTTAAGCCCCGATACCACACCCTTTGATACCGAGGTCTGGAGTCCCATGGGATTTCCTATAATAACAACATCGTCGCCGAGGTGCAGACTGTCAGAGTCACCTAAAACCGCTGCCTGAAGCCCGCTCGCCTTTATCTTCAGTATCGCTATATCGGTATCGCTGTCCGTTCCCACAAGCTCCGCGTCGTAGTCCTTGGTGGATACCGTGCCGCTCTTGGGATCGGTGGAGCTTACCTGAACCGTGTAGGAGGTCATGTCCTCAACAACGTGGTTGTTTGTCAGAATGTAGCCGTCACTTGAAAGTATGATTCCACTGCCCGAGCCGTACAGTATATCCTCGCCGTGATAGTTCACATAAACTTGAATGTAAACTATGCTGTCGCGCACCGCGGATACCAGATCGCGCGTGTACATAAACGTGCCGTCGCTGTTGTATTCCGCATCGCTGTTGACGCTGTGGTATATCGACGCGCCCGATTGCAGATCGTTGAGCGTGGGAGTGGTGTTGCTCTCAAGCATCTCCGACGTTGTCCCCGAGGGAACGGAGTTGATATTTTCATTTGACGAGACGATAGCGCTGTTAGCTCTGCCCGCGATGAACGCTCCGCCGAAGCCCGCGCCGCCGCCTACTATCGCCACAGCAGCTATCAGAGCGAGAACCTTAGCCGCGCCGTTCTTCCTGCGGGGAGGCTTGGGAGCCTTTGTCGGCTCGGTCGGCGTTACTGAGTCGGTATAAAACTGCTGATACCCGTTATTGTTGTCGTACATACAGATCATCCTTTCGGTTTTATCATCGATTATGTATCGCGGAGCTTAGCCGCGTTTCGTTTATGGCTTTATTATAGACCGCTATTGTGTAAAATTTGTGAAGCAATGCTGATATTCAAATTAAATCGAGCTGATTAAATTTCAAAATTTCCGCCTTTTTTTATAGGTCACGATGGATATATTACTTTAACGCCCTGTCAGCCGCCAGCGCCAACGCACATTCCAGGCGCTTTTTCTGCATTTCGCAGGAGAGCCCGTGCGGCTTTTTGACATCTCCCTCATAAATAAAGCTGTTGGCGTTGCAGCCGCCCGAGCAGAAGAACTTCGCCCAGCAGTCGCGGCAACCCTGCTTGCTGTAAACGTGGGTCGCGGCGAAAAGCGATTTGATGTCGTTGTTAAAGCTGCCGTCATATAGATTGCCCATTTTCCACTCGTCTATGCCCACAAACTGGTGGCAGGGGTAAATATTCCCGTTGGGGTCTACCGCGACGTAATCGTTGCCGCAGCCGCACCCCCTCAGCCTTTTTATGGCGCAGGGCCCCTGATCTAAATCTACCATAAAGTGGAAAAAGTTGAATTTGTCCCTGTCGCGGTTCATCATTACCTCGCACAGCCTGTCATACTCGGAGAATACCCGCGGCAGGTCGGCTTCGGTAATGGCATAGGGCTCGCTGATATCGGTCACCACGGGTTCCGCCGAAAGCTGCTCGAAGCCCAGCTCCCGCAGGTGGAGCACATCGTCGGTAAAATCTAGGTTATATTTCGTAAAGGTCGCGCGGACGTAGTAATCCTTATCGCCGCGGCTCTGCACCAGCTTTTGAAACTTCGGAACTATCACATCATAGGCGCTTTTCCCGTTGAGGGTCTTGCGTATACGGTCAGTGACCTCCTTGCGGCCGTCCAGCGACAGCACCACGTTCACCATCTCGCGGTTTATAAAGTCGATCTTCTCGTCGTCCAGCAGCAGACCGTTAGTGGTTATGGTGAAGCGGAAATTTTTCCCGTGCTGCTTCTCTGCCGAGCGGGCATACCTTACCGTCTCGACCACCGTGTCCCACGCCATCAGCGGCTCTCCGCCAAAGAAATCAAGCTCTATATTCTCGCGGTTCGCGGAGTTCTCTATAAGAAAATCTATCGCCCTGCGTCCCGTTTCGGGGGGCATTATGCAGCGCTCTCCGCCGAAATCGCCGGTCTGCGCGAAGCAGTATTCGCACCGCAGATTGCAGTCGTGAGAGACGTTAAGGCACATGGACTTTATTGGGCTTTTGACCATTGTCCCCGAGTATTTCTCGTAGTCGTCCTCCGTAAAAAGCGAGCCCTCGCTATAAAGCTCATAAAGCTCATCGTATGCCTCGCGGAGCTCCTCCGCGGTATACTGCGGAAGTTTTTCGGTGAGCTCGGCGGGCATTTCGGCGCTCATGGGCGGGGAGATATGATCCAGCACGTCAAACGCGCAGTCGTCCGGCACATGAACAGCGCCGCTGTTTACGTCAAGCAGGATATTATAGCCCGCCTGTCTGAATTTATGTATCATCGGTTATTCTCCAAAATTATAATTTTTGGGCAGGATAATTCCCGCCCAAACTCGTTAAATCGGAGCAAGCTCCGTTTCGTGCGGCTTCGCACGGGTTAATTACTTAACAGCCTCACACTTCTGGTTAGCCACCGTGCAGGAAGTCTTGCAGGCAGACTGGCAGGAGGACTGGCACTTGCCGCAGCCGCCCTTCTCCGCGGAAGCCTTAAGGTCAGCCTTGTTGATAGTCTTGATGTGCTTCAAGTAAAACACCTCTTTCATTATGTATTGCGTTTAAACGCCTAAAATCATTATAACATATTTTTCTCGGTATTTCAAGGGGATATTGTTATTTTTCCCCTTTATTTTTATATTATACCGTCAAATGCCGCTTACAAACGTCGGAAAAACGAGAAGGTTAGCTTAACCGTGCGGATTAGCGTGGGGTTCAAGCCGAGTTC
>CAMWLH010000321.1 GCA_947175045.1 uncultured Clostridia bacterium
TGGCTGGGTGGTTGACGGTCAGGGACGGCAGATGCACAAGTCGCTCGGCAACCAGATATTCCCCGAGGAGATAATCAAGGAGTTCGGTGCGGATGTGCTGCGCCTTTGGGTTGCTTCGTTGGACTATCACAACGATATCCGCGTTTCAAAGGATATGCTAAAGCAGCTTTCCGAGAGCTACCGCAAGATAAGAAACACCGCGCGGTATATCCTCGGAAATCTCGGCGACAGCAAGGGCTTCGACCCCGATACCGAGATGGTTCCGCTTGATAAGCTCAGCGAGCTTGACAGGTGGGCGCTGGCTAAGCTGGACGGCGTTATCGAGAAGGTAAAGGCTTCCTATGAGGCTATGGATTACTACCTTGCTTATCACGCTATAATCAGCTTCTGCGTGGTGGATATGTCCAACTTCTATCTGGATATCGTGAAGGATACGCTGTACTGCTCCGCGGCGAACGCGCCCGAGAGAAAAGCGGTCCAGACGACGATGTACATTATTCTTGACGCGCTGGTGAGAATGATCGCGCCTATCCTCAGCTTTACGGCTGACGAGATATGGCAGTTTATGCCGCACAAATCCGGCGACGATATGCGCAGCGCCGTGTTCAACCTTATGCCCGAAAAGACGGGCGTGGTGCTCGACGATAAATTCGAGGAGAAGTGGAGCAGGATCCACGCGGTTCGCGACGACGTTCTGGCGGCGCTGGAGCTTAAGCGCGCCGAGAAGGTCATCGGAAAGCCGCTTGACGCCGCGGTGGATATCTACACCGACGACGCGGGGCTTGTTGAGCTGGAATCCGATCTGGCTACCGCTTGTATCGTAAGCAAGGTCAAAGTTCACGTCGGCGGCGAGGGCGAATATAAGGGCAGCACGGTTTCCGTGAGCGTTTCCCATGCGGAGGGCGAATGCTGTGAGCGCTGCTGGGCTTACGCGGACAGCGTGGGCAGCATTGCCGCGTATCCGCGTCTTTGCGCGCGCTGCGCCGAGGTCGTTAGGCTCAATCTGGAATAATACTGATTTTGGGGAGGGGTTTGTCCCCTCCCCAAAAATTATATGTTTCGTTTGCGCTGTAAAAGCAATGCCGGAAAAGCGCAGCACTTAGCCCATACAGGAAAGTAACGCTCACATAGAGCGACACTCAGCCCACGCAGGGAAATTTTTCGCGGGAGCCCGAGTGCGCAATACAGAGCGAAGCGAAGTGTTGCGTACTCGGGCGGGTCGCGGAAAATTTCTTTTAAATCGGCGAAAAAGAGCAACAAAACGCCCGCGCAGCAAAGCAACGCTTGCATAGATCAACGTTTAGCCCACGCAGGGAAATTTTTCGCAAGACGCTCGTAATGCGGAGCTTTACGGGCGGGCGAGCGAAGGCTTGCAAAGCAAGCCTTCGCGGTGCAAAAAATTTAAAAAAAATAAGGTGAATATATGCAGTATATCGGGTTATTGATCGCCGCGGTGCTGGTGGGTATCGACAGGCTTACAAAGTGGCTGGTAACGTCGAATATGGAGCTTAAGGATTCGGTTCATATTATCGAGATAGGCGGCAGGGAGATATTAAATCTTACTTATTATACCAACGACGGCGCGGCTTTCAGCAAATTCGAGGGGCAGACCACGCTGCTGATAGTCGTTACCTCGGTTGTGCTGGCGGCTATGATAGGAATGCTGCTGTTTAAAAAGGTTAAGCGCACGCCGTTTATCATAGCGTTTTCCATGGTGATAGGAGGGGGCGCGGGGAATCTTATCGACAGGATATTCAATAACGGTCTGGTGATAGATTTTATTGATTTCAGGATAATCAATTTCGCGGTGTTCAATTTCGCGGATATATGCGCGGTCTGCGGCGCGGCGCTTATTATGCTGTTGTTGGTGCGGGACGAGATAATTGATAAGAGGAAAAAGCGCGCGGAGGCGGACGAAAATTCCAAGGAAGGCTCCGAGACGGCGGAAAATGGAGAAAATTGACTTTATCGCTTGGGGCGGCGGGCGGCTGGATAAGCTCATCGCGGAGAACACGCAGCTTTCCAGGAGCGCCGCGGTGCGTCTTATAGAGCAGGGGAGCGTTCTGGTGGACGGAATGCCCGCGGGCAAAAAGGACAGTCCAAAGGACGGTGCGGCGGTGGAAATAACGCTTCCCGAGCCGCAGTGCGCTGATATACTCCCCGAAAATATTCCCCTGGAAATAATTTACGAGGACGGCGACCTGTTGGTGGTAAATAAGCCCAAGGGTATGGTGGTTCACCCCGCGGCTGGGCATTACGGCGGAACGTTGGTGAACGCGCTGATGTTTCACTGCGGCGGCAGTCTTTCGGGGATAAACGGGGAAATTCGACCGGGAATAGTTCACAGGATAGACAAGGACACCAGCGGGCTGCTTATCGTGGCAAAAAACGACTTTGCTCATATCGGGCTGTCGGAGCAGATAAAGGCGCACAGCTTCACGCGGGAATACGAGGCGGTGGTGTGCGGCGCGGTCAGGGAGGGCGGCACGGTGGACGCTCCGATAGGGCGGCACAAGACCGAGCGCAAGAAAATGTGCGTGACAAGGGAGAACTCCCGCGAGGCGGTAACGCATTACTCCGTGCTGCGCAACTACGCTGGGTATACACATCTTAGGCTGCGGCTGGAGACGGGGCGCACTCATCAGATACGCGTGCATATGGCTTATATCGGTCACCCCGTGGCAGGGGACGCGGTTTACGGAAACGGCAAGCCCAAGCGGCTGGAGGGGCAGTGTCTTCACGCGAGAAAAATCGGGTTTGTTCACCCGCGCACAGGGGAGTATATGGAGTTTGACAGCGAGCTGCCGGAGTATTTTGTGAAATTCCTGAACAGTATTGAAACATAGTATATAAATATATATGCCGATGCGGTGCTCACTTTTTAAAGGGGGATTTCTTATGCCGTTTGATTTCAAAAAGGAATACAGGGAATTTTATCAGCCGAAGTGCGTGCCCGCGATCGTGGATATACCGCGTATGAGCTATGTTGCCGTGCGCGGCAGCGGCGACCCGAACGAGCAGGGCGGAGCGTATCAGAAAGCTATAAGCATGCTTTACGGCATTTCATACACGATCAGGATGAGCTATAAGGGCGATTACAGGATCGAGGGCTTTTTTGAGTATGTGGTGCCGCCGCTGGAGGGGCTTTGGCAGCAAAAGGGCGTGAGCGGCGTTGATCTGTTCGATAAGTCCGGTTTTGACTGGGTATCGCTTATACGGCTGCCCGATTTTGTGTCGGAGGCGGACTTTGAATGGGCTGCGCGGGAGACAGGCAGAAAGAAAGGCATAGACTGCTCCGCGGCGGAATTTTTAACTATTGACGAGGGCTTATGCGTTCAGATAATGCATATCGGTTCCTATGACAGCGAGCCGCGGTCTGTTGCTCTTATGGAT
>CAMWLH010000322.1 GCA_947175045.1 uncultured Clostridia bacterium
GGATAGACAGCTATTTCACGCTGAAGCCCGCTAAGGAGATAAGTATCAACGCGGATTTTCAGAGCGAGGAAACGATCGCGGAAGCATCGTGCGTGATAAAGATGTCACTTTTCACGGGGCTGGCGTTTCTGTTCACTCTGTTTTTCAGAGCGGTGAGGTACTATAAGTCGCACCCCGAGGCCGAAAAAGCGGTCGGCATTCTAAGAAAGTAATTTACCCGCAGCAGCGGGTTTATTATAAAATGACGCGCAAAAGCAACGCTTGCATAGAGCAACGTTTTGCCCGCGCAGCAAAGCAGTGCAAGCCAAAATCAACATAACGCCCACGCAGGAATTTTTCCGCAACAAGCCGTGAAAGCGTAGTGGAGCGTTAGCGGAACGGAGCTTTTACGGCGCGGCAGGCAAACGAAGTTCGCCGGTGCGGAAAAAAATTTTTCAGATAAGGAGATAAATTATGGCAGAGCAGCATCCTATTCAAGAGATCATGGGAGTGTCCATGGACAAGATACGCGAAATGGTGGATATCAATACGATAATCGGGGAGCCGATAAGCTCACCCGACGGGACGGTAATAATCCCCGTGTCAAAGGTATCCTTTGGTTTTGTGTCGGGGGGGAGCGATCTTCCCACACAGGCAGCCGACAAGTTCGCGGGCGGCGCGGGCGCGGGAGTTACCGTAAAGCCCCAGTCGTTTATAGTTATAAAGAAAGACGGCGACGTGAAGCTGCTGGAAATGGGCGAAAAGGCAAGCCCTATCGAGAGCATTGTGGATTCGCTGCCCGATATCGTGGAGAAGATCAAGTCGCTGCTCCCCGAAAAGGACAAGGATAAGATAAAAGATAAAAAGTGAGTGTTAGCTGAATAAACAACTGCTTTACGGTGCATTCTATATCTGTAAATTATGTTTTACGGACGGAGTGTAATTATGAAAAAGTTGATTATTGCAGTTGTCTGTGCAGGTCTGGCGCTGCCGCTGATATCCTTGAGAGGTCACGCGCTGTCGCTGTCGGCGGCGAGCGCGGTGCTTATCGAAGCCGAAACGGGAACAGTTCTGTATGAATCGAACGCCTATGAACAGCGCGCTATGGCAAGCACAACAAAAATAATGACCGCCATTCTCACCATAGAAGCGGGCGACCTGGACAGAGAATTTACCGTGGACAGCTACGCTATTATGGTGGAGGGCACTACCATGGGGCTGAAGCAGGGCGATAGGGTCTCGCGGCGCGACCTGCTGTACGGGATACTTCTCCCCTCAGGCAACGACGCGGCTAACGCGGCAGCGGTATCGGTAAGCGGCAGCACGGGGGCTTTTGTGGAGCTAATGAACGCCAAGGCGGAGGAGCTGGGTCTGGAAAACACCCATTTTGTAACCCCGTCGGGACTGGACGCGCAGGGGCACTACACGACCGCCTGCGATCTGGCAATGCTCACCTCCTACGCAATGAAAAATGAGGTTTTTCGGGAGATAGTTAGATGTAAGTCCGCCAAGGTGGAGTTCGGCAACCCGCCCTATCAGCGCACGCTGTACAACTCAAATAAAATGTTAAGGCTGTATGAGGGAGCGATCGGCGTTAAAACGGGCTTTACGGACAACGCGCGGCGCTGCCTGGTGTCCGCGGCGGAGCGCGACGGGGTGACTCTTATCGCGGTAACACTGAACGCCGGCGACGACTGGAACGATCATACAAAAATGCTGGATTACGGGTTCACCAAGGTGAAATCCTATCCGCTTGATGTTGAGTATGGCGGGCGTGTGGCAGTCGCGGGAACGGGTCAGAGCACAGGTGTGTACGCGCAGCCCGCGGAGATAGCTCTTACCGCAGAGCAATGCGGAAAGCTCACACGCAGGGTGCTTCTGCCGAATATGGTCTATGGAGAGGTCAAGGCGGGTCAGCAGCTCGGCGAGCTGGAGTATCTGCTGGACGGAGAGGTCGTAAGAACGCTCCCGCTGCTTGCGGACAGCGACGTTGCGGCGGAAAGCGGCGAGCTGAACTTCTTTCAGAAGCTGCTGGGGCACTTCGGGATATATGTTTAGAGGTAAGACGAAGCTGCTGCCTAGCAGCTAAAGCAATGCAGGCCGAGAGCAATGTCCCGCCCAAGCAGCAAGGCAACGCAAGCGGAGAGCAACATAACGCCCACGCGGGAAATTTTCTGCAAGCCACCGTGAAAGCGGAGCTGAGCAAGGTTTTGCGCAGCAGTCGCGCGGTCGTTTGCGGTATTTTGTAACAATTTGCGCAAAACTCCGCGAAACGGAGCTTTTATGGTGAGCCAGCGCCAACGACACTTTGTGTCGTTGGCAGCGGTGCGGAAAATTTCAAATCAAAATAAGAGGTAAAATGGAAAAGATAAGACTTCAGAAAATAATCGCTGACAGCGGGTATTGCTCGCGCAGGAAAGCGGAACAGCTCATAGAGCAGGGATATGTTACGGTGAACGGACGGAGCTGCTCGGTCGGAGATAAGGCTGACCCCGCGAGCGATCTTATAAAGGTGGGAGATGATATCATTCCCGCCGTAAGAGCGGAAAAGCGCTACATAATGCTGAATAAGCCGCGCGGGTACGTCACCACCATGCAGGACGAGATGGGAAGAAAAACCGCCGCGGAGCTGCTTGACGGGATAGAGGAGAGGCTGTACCCCGTGGGACGGCTGGACAGGAACTCCGAGGGGCTGCTGCTGTTCACCAACGACGGGGAGTTCGCCAATGATATCATGCACCCATCGCGCCATGTCAGCAAGACCTACCGCGTGACTATCGACGGGCGCGTAAACGAGGATCAGCTCTCGCGGCTGATGTCGGGCGTGGAGCTGGACGACGGCAGCTATACCCTCCCATGCACCGTCGAGGTGATGAGCGAGGCGGCTGACAGAACCGTGCTGCGGTTCGTCATAAAGCAGGGGCTTAACCGACAGATACGCAGAATGTGCACCGCCGTGGGTCTTAACGTCGGCAGGCTGCGCCGCACCGCCGTCGGCGGCGTAAAACTGGGAATGCTCAAGCCCGGAGAGTGGCGGGAGCTCACCAAGGACGAGCTGAGGATACTCCGCGCGGCGGCGGGAAAAAACAGCAAAGGCGGACGAAAATGATAGAGATACTTCACACCGTTTCGGGGAAAAAAGCCGTGTTCGCTATGTCGGACGGCGGCGAGGAGCTCGGAAAATGCGTGTGCGCCTCCGAGGCGGACTATTTCGCGGTGGAGGAGCTTGACTGCCCCCTCCCCTTTTATGAGGGTATGGTGAGAGCCGCGCTGAACTTCGCGGCGCAGAACGGGCTTGACAGAGCTCTGTTCAGGCTGCCCGAGGAGCAGCTATCCGCGCTGAAAAGCCGCGGGTTCCCCATAACCGAAGGGCAGATTGAGAGCATCGCCGCCTTTTTCGCGGTAAAGCAC
>CAMWLH010000323.1 GCA_947175045.1 uncultured Clostridia bacterium
CCTTAAGACCGTTTAGGTTTTTAAGAACGTCCGCCTGATTTGCAAAAGCATTAGTTACAAGGTCGATACCGTCCGCCTCAGAGCCGCAAAGGGAAATAAGTATCTCCTGAAGCTGTGTGAGTTCGCCGTTTTTCTTTGCGGCATTCTCTTCGGATTCGGTTATTTCCTCAAAGCGCGTTATAACCTCGTCAAGGTCTTTTGCAGTATCGCGGTATTTCTGCGAGGTGTCAATAAGCTCTCCAACGGTCTCCATAGTGTCGGACGCTTTTTCGTTGCAGTCGTCAAGATGTGCTTCAAGCTCAGACATAACTGTAATAACAGCGCCTATTGCAACGGCTAACGCTCCAAAAGGATTTGCCGCTAAAACTCCGTTAAACCACTCCTGAGCAGAACCTGCACTTTTTATTGAGCGAGTAAGTCTGACAAAGAGTCCTATTGCCGCTTCAACAATATTTCCGATAGCCATAGCACCTTTAAAAGCAATAACGCCCTTAACAAGCGAGCCTATCTCATCTCTGAACGTGATAACAAAATTCAGAGTGTTTGCGATACCGTCCACAAAATCGGACAGTGATCCGGAAACAAATTGAGCAAACTCAGTCGCGGCGCTCTTGAAGCTGTCGGCAAGGCGCGAAATACTCTCGTCAAGCTCTCCTTCCTCGACGCTGTCGGTCATATCGGAAATGCAGTCGGTGAAGATTGCAACGGTATCGCGCAGAGCTCCGCCGAATTTATCATAAACCGAGATACCAAGACCCTCGAGTGCAGACTGGAAAATAGTGACCTGCCCCGCAAGGTTTTCCTGCATAGTTTCCGCCATGGAAGCCGCCGCGCCGTTGCAGTTTTCGATAGCGCCGCGCAGCTTGTTTATATCCTCCTCGCCCGCGTTCATCAGCGCAAGGAAGCCCGAAAGCGCCTTGTCGCCCGCTATGATTTCCGCGTTCATGGTCCTTTCCTCGTCGGTCATCTGCGCGAAAGCGCTCCGCAGCTCGGCAAGCAGAGGGTTAAGCTGCTTCATTGAGCCGTCGGCATTAGCGGCGCGTATCTCCATTTCTCCGAACGCCTCGGCGGTAATGGTAACTCCCGAAGCAAGATTAGTTAGCATTGTGCGCGCCGACGTGCCCGCGGTAGAAGCCTTTATACCGCTGTTTGCCATAATGCCGAGCATTTCCGCGGTTTCCTCAATGGTATAGCCCATCGTCCCCGCAAGCGGCGCGACATACTTGAATGACTCACCAAGCATTGAAACATTGGTGTTGGCATTAGCCGAAGCCGCCGCCAGAACGTCCGAGAAATGCCCTACATCTTCCGCTTTAAGTTTGAACGCGGTAAGCGCGTCGGTCACGATATCCGCTGTAACCCCGAGGTCCTCACCAGAAGCCGCCGCAAGGCTCAGAACACCGTCAATGCCCGAAAGCATCTGCTCCGCGTCCCAGCCCGCCATCGCCATGTAATTCATAGCCCCGGCGGCTTCGGTCGCGGTGAATTTTGTGGTGCTGCCGAGCTCCTTAGCCTTTGCGGTGAGCTGCTCAAGCTGTTCCGCGGTAGCGCCCGAGATAGCCTCCACCTGCGACATTGCCGCCTCAAAAGAAGTCCCCACCTGATAGCAGTACGCCGCCGCGCTTCTCAGAAGCTCCAGCGTTTTCTGCAAGCCCATATGTACGACGTCGGAAATTATGTTCGCTTTGAGAACGTCCCCGAAGGTCGCGGCAGCATTGCTGACATTGTTTACCGCGTCGCGCTGCTCGTTGAGCTCACGGGTGGTCTGAGTTATATCACTGCGTAATGTTGACTGCGCCGCGCGGTAGGTACCCAACTCCGTAGCGCAGCGGGCTATGTTGTCGCGGAGGGTCTGCATTTCGCGGCGCTGCTCGGCAGTGAGTGCCGTGCCCTGTCTTTCCGCGTTTTCAAGCTCCCTGAGCTTTGACTGATACCCCTTCATTTCGGTGTTGAGCTGCTTTATTTTCTGCTGGTTCTGCTCATACTCTCCGTTGAGAGATTTCAGCTTCTGTATAATCTCGTTTACCGCGGGGGAAAAGCCGCTGGTGTCCGCGGTAAAGCGGGCGGTTATGTTGCGTTCTTCCGACATTATTTTTCCTCTCCCGTATTATCTTCTTGTATCAATATCTGATTGCCCTCGGGCGTCTTCTGCCCCATCTGTGCGGTCCGATTGGTATTAGGCGTGTAGACCGTGTTTGTTTTCGGGTCGAGAAGCACGTCCTGCAAGCCCAGCTTGACATAATTGAACCCGATGGGAGCCATGTCCTCCAGGTACCGCACCTCGTCGATCTGCAGGAAATTATTCTGCAAGCCCACCGCATACGCCTGATATCTTGAAAGAGTATCGCCTTTAAGAAGCTCTGTGGTATCCAGCGCGAAGTAATACCGCCCTTTTTCAGCCTCTGTAAGAAGCGATTTGTTGAGCGCCGCCTGGTAAGCCTCAACGACAGGCAAAACCGCCGTTCTCACTGCCGACATATATTTAGCCGTGTCCGCCGTTCCGCTGATAACTTCTGGGGACAGCCCGAAAATAGCGGCTATCTGCTCGGAGTTGGTGCGCTTGTTCTCGTTGAGCTGCATTTCCACTGAGGTTGACGCGGAGGGAACATATTTCACACCGTCGTTAAGCAGCATCATGTTGTTGCCGTTGTTGGCGTAAAGCTCCTCCCAAGCCCTCTTCATTTTGTCGAAAGCTTCCTGTGAGAGCTTGTGCTCCGCCTGTAAAAAGCCCTTTTTATTGCCGCCCGTTCGCGAAATCACATTCTCGTATTTCAGAGCGTTGTACATGGCGGAAAGGAGTGTTTTATGCTCCTGCACCGCGCCCCTGCCGGTTATCCCGTCAGTGCTGCTGCGCGTAAGGATCACGAAATCAAAGGGGAGATACCGCTTTGCTCCCACCAGAATGTCAAAATCTCTGAAAATCGGATCGGAGTTTGACTGCACTGAGATATCCCCTTGCTCCACATAATAGAGCGCTTTTCCGCTGTCAATATAGAGATACCCCGCGCCGTTTATCAGCATATCGCGAACCTGCGCCCGCTTCGCGTCAAGGGCGCTCATTATGGGGTTTGCTTCGTCGTTAAGCAGAAACAACCGTCTGTCGTCGGTTATCTCCTCAGTTTTGTGCTGCTCGGGAATTTCGCGGTACAGCTTTACGGGGAGCATTGCAACGGTGCTTGAAATAAAATCCACAGCCGCCGAAAACGCGGGAATTTCAAGTGCGGTTTCCGATGTGATCTCTCCCGTTCCCACCAGCGCACGGAGTAATGCTGCGTCGGTTTCGGGGGTTATCGTGCCGCCGTCAAGCGATGCTCGTGTTTCAAGTCCGAATATTTTTTTAATTATTCCCATTGCACCTCTCCTTGATTTTCTTGTAATAGGGCGGAA
>CAMWLH010000324.1 GCA_947175045.1 uncultured Clostridia bacterium
GGGCAGGCTCGACCCCGTGATAGGGAGGGAAAACGAGATAGACCGAATGGTGCAGATACTGCTTCGGCGCAGCAAAAACAACCCCTGCCTTATCGGGGAAGCCGGGGTGGGTAAGACCGCCGTCGCGGAGGGTCTGGCGCGGCGAATAGCGGAGAGAAGCGTTCCCGAGGAGCTTTCGGAGAAGCGGATATTCTCGCTCGACCTGTCCGCGATGCTGGCGGGAGCAAAGTACCGCGGTGACTTTGAGGAGCGTCTGAAAAGTGTTCTTGAGGAGGCGCAGAGCCATAAGGAGGTGATCCTATTTATCGATGAGATACACATGATAGTGGGCACAGGCGCCGCGGAGGGCGCTATCGACGCGGCAAGTATACTGAAGCCGCCGCTGGCGCGGGGGAACATCTGTCTTATCGGCGCGACCACCACCGAGGAATACCGCAAGTTTATCGAAAAGGACAGTGCGCTGGAGCGCCGCTTTCAGCCCGTCCGCGTGGAGCAGCCCGACGAGAGCGCCGCACTGGAGATACTGACGGGGCTGCGGGAGAAGCTAGAGCAGCACCATCACGCGGTGATAACCGACAGCGCTCTTTCGGCGGCGGTGCGGCTTTCACAGCGGTATATCACCGACAGAAATCTCCCCGACAAAGCGATAGACCTTATTGATGAAGCCGCCGCCCGTGCGCGTTCAAGCAGGTTTTCGGGGGGATTTGCCGAGAAAGCTCCCGCAAGACAAGCGAATGTTCAGACCATTGTTGACGAGGAGGACGTAGCCCAAACGGTCTCCTCGGTGACGGGGATACCCGCCGCGCGGCTCACCGAAGACGAGGGAATGCGCCTGTCGGAGCTGGAGCAGCGCCTTAAGGACAGGATAATCGGGCAGGACAGGGCTGCGGAGCTTGTAGCGGGAGCGGTTCTCCGCGGCAGGGCGGGTCTTAAGGATCCCAACCGTCCCGTCGGCTCGTTCCTGTTTCTGGGTCAGACGGGGGTAGGTAAAACGGAGATGTCGCGGGCGCTGGCGGAGTGCGTTTTCGGTGACAAGAAGCGGCTTATAAGGTTCGATATGTCGGAATATATGGAAAAGCACTCCGTGTCAAAGCTGATAGGCTCGCCCCCCGGATATGTAGGCTATGAGGAGGAAGGGCAGCTTATAAAGAGGGTGCGCAGCGCTCCATACTCGGTTGTGCTGTTTGACGAGGTGGAGAAGGCTCACCCCGACGTACTCAATCTGCTTCTTCAGATACTGGAGGACGGCGCTCTTACCGGCTCCGACGGCAGAACGGCGGACTTCCGCAGCGCGATAGTGATAATGACGGGTAATATCGGCGCGGAGGAGCTCAATAAGCGCTCTCTCGGCTTCGGCGGGAGCAGCGGCGGCAGCGGAGAGGTGCTGAGTGCTCTGAAAAAGCAGTTCCGCCCCGAGCTGCTGAACAGAATAGACAATGTGGTGGTGTTCGAGCGGCTTGGCGGGGCGGAGCTGGAAAAAATATGCGGAATAATGCTGGAAAGTCTGGTGAGCAGGACTGCCGCGCGCGGCATAGAGCTGTCATTCAGCCCCGACACCGCTGCGCGGCTCTGCGAGAGCATCCGCGGCGAGGATATGGGCGCGCGCCCGCTTCGCAGAAAGATAACGTCGGAGATAGAGGATATGCTGTCATCGAGGATAATCTCGGGGGATATTCCCGACAAATGCCGCGCGGAGGTGTACGCGGGAAAGTCGGGGTTTGATGTCAGAGTGCTGGCGGTCCTGCCGTAAGCGCTTACGCCGCAGGCGAGCCCTCGGAAAGCTCCGCGCATTGCTCAAGCATTTCGGTCATGCTCTCAGCAAAAACCGCGTATCCCTTTGTCGGGTCGTTTATCAGAACATGGGTGACAGCTCCCACAAGCATACCGTTCTGTATGATGGGGCTGCCGCTCATGCCGCAGACGATACCGCCCGCCGCGTCGAGCAGACGTTCGTCCGTGATTTTTATGAGCATTCCCTTGGGACCGTTGATGTCAAGCAGATTTACGCGTTCTATTTTAATAGAGTATTCCTGCGGCTCGCGTCCGTTAATGGTGGCGAGGATCACCGCGTCGCCGCACTTCACCTCCTGTCTGAAGGCAATGGGGAGCGCCTCGCCCTCCACGGCGCTGTCGAGATAGCCGAAAACACCTACGCGGGTATTAGCGGCGATAGTTCCCTCGGAGGAATTTGGCAGCATAATGCCGCAAAGCTCTCCCGCCGTGCCGCACTCTCCCTTGATAACGTCGTAGATATCCGCGCCCGTTATCTCACCCGAGTAGAGCGGCACGGGATCGCCGGTCGTCACGTCGCTTACCGCGTGCCCAAGTCCGCCGAAATGTCCGCTTTCGGGGTCGTAAAATGTGAGCGTACCTATTCCCGCCGCGCTGTCGCGAACCCACGCTCCGATACGCGGCACGCCGTCCTCAACTGTGGGGGAGCAGCAGAGCGAAAGCTCGCTGCTGTCGCGGTTCAGCAGTAACACACATTCGGAGGGCGAAAGAGCTATCGCGTCGGAGACCTCCGTGTTGGTGCGCACCGTTATGCCGTTTATGGCGGTGATGATATCTCCCTGCTTAAGCCCGCAGCGCTCCGCGGGGGAATTTTCCGCCACAGACGCCACGATAACGCCGTCGGACTTCATTTTTATACCGAAAGGTGTACCGCAGGGGATAAGATACGGGCGCGATACGCTTTCAGTCTCGGCAGACTTAATGGGAACCGCTCCCACATAGTAGCCGGCTCCCTCGCCCAGCGGGCGCAGGACTGCCGCGGAAAATCCCCCGTCGGGAAACTCGTCGGCGATATCCATACTTATATTAACGGGCAGGGCGGCATAGTAATAGCTTATAAGCATTGCCGTCAGGGCTATCGCCGCGCAGAATGCCCTTGAAATGAATTTAGCTGTTTTTTCCATGTTACCTGTGCCTTTCATTTTTTTCAACGAGTTTAATATTTGCCGATCACGGGGTCAATATCATAGGAAATTACAAGCGGTAAAATGATGTTTGGTAAGGTTTTGCCTAAAACTATACCCGCATTGCGCCCGCGCGTGGATTTTCCGCAAGACGCCGCGTGAAATTCTTTTGGATAATTTAATTATCGTCAACATAAACAAACAGCTCCTTATCAGCATAGAAAAGCATTGTAGGATCGTGGTCGCCTGCTGAGCGATATTACAGGCAAAATCTGCCGAGCCCTTTGACATTTATTTCTTTTTCCCCCTTGACATTTCGGAAAAAAAGAGGTATAATTAAAATATGTATTTTTATATAATGGGGTCGTGTGCGGATATAATGTAAGAAAAAAGCCGCGATCAACGCCCGCCGTTACTGTTGTTTGTGAGTTATTTTGCGTGACGGTCGCTGTATGCGAGATCGGTTTGTT
>CAMWLH010000325.1 GCA_947175045.1 uncultured Clostridia bacterium
CGTCAATTGTAAGTATCATCTTAGCTCCGTATCTAAAAAAATTTTTTGCACAGCGCCGAACAAGTCGGCGCTGTCCCGCTTTCAAAGCTCCGCATTCGCTCCGCATTGAGAGCGGCTTGCGGAAAATTTTCCTGCGTGGGCTTTGCGTTGCTCTTTGCTTGCGTTGCTTTACTGCGTGAACGAAATATTGCTATTTGCCGAATTACCCTTTATCCGCCCACCACAAACAAATCCTGCCTGTCCTCTTTCTCAATAAATCTTTCAAGCCTTTTCAGATTTTTTTGTGTAGCCTTAAATACCTTAAAGGGCTTTGTACGTATTTCGTCCAACGTTAAATAGATATTGATTCTGTCGCCGCGAAGCTCCGCGGTGATCTCCTCGGGGTTTATCATACCCTTTCGCAGCACCCCGCGCTCCGTAATAAAATATAACCCGCCAAAGCCCGAGATCAGAAAAAACACTCCCATTGCCACGGAAACCGCTCCCGCGGCAGTATGCGCTCCCCACCAATAACCCGCATAAGAGGTCTGCTCCATCGTATATTTCACGGGGTCATCAATGACCTCTTCGGGGTATCGTTCGCTGTATGCGTCGATATTCCGATAAAAGTAAATACCCATCACGCTTTTCCACTCTTCGGTGTTCTGCTTGTGGTAGTCGGCGCGTGAAAAACCGAATACGGCGCATATCACCGACAGAGCCAGCCCTACGGCAGCCGCAACGCTGCGCCGCCCAAGCCATATCTTTACCGTCCTTGCGGTTATCGCCTTTACCATAAATCGGATAACGCCACAGAGCATAACTCCCAGCGCTGCGTATACCATTATCCATATTGTCGTTTTCAGAAGTGCATTCATATTATCACCAATATTGTCAAGGGCACAGTCAAATTACCCAAAGCCAATTATCACACTGTAACAATCGGTAGTTTATAAATTCTCCGCGCCGGTGTCCGCTTCGGCTTCCTCCTCCCACTCAATAAATCTTCCCAGTTTTGCCAGATTATCGGGGGTTTCACGAAATTCCACAAGGTATCTTGAACTATTAGGTCCTGACCTGAAATAAACACCGAGCTTTCCGTTGCCGCTTCTGACAACAAATTCCTCCGGCTCTTTCAGCACTACGCTTAACAGCCCGCTCTCAGTAAGGTAAAATATCTTTTCAAAAAAGTCGTGAACATTAAAATTGCCGTGATCAGCACTACCATACAAATGTGTGTATAATTATATTCTTGGTTTTGGTATATTGAGATTTGCTCATCAGCGAATTTGTCAAAATCGATAATTTCGGTTCCGGTGGAGCTTGAAAGTATGCTGCTCAAATAATCCATATATTGTTCCGGATATTCTGAGACTTTGACTTGCTCCCATGCCGACGCATTATTTCGCGCTTCGGAAACCTTGCCGCAAAAATAGCACAGCAATATGACCATCATACAAGTCGAAACAGCAGCCCCAACACGCTGAATACACGCCTTGATAATACCCATTCTTCTGCTTGCAATAAAAGTACGAATTGTTTTAACTATTGCCTTTACTATACTGAACATTAAAAATATCCAGCAGAACACCGCAATTACTGATATAACAGATGTCATATAATTACCTTTCGCTATTCGGAAAACCGATTATACCAATTGCTATCTGTAAAGTTATAATCAATTCATGTATTCCCCGCTGTATTCCAGCATGGTGACGCTCTCAACGCCCTCTATTTCGTTGAAGCGGCTGACATAGCTCACGTCGTTATTCTTTATTTTTACCTCAATGGTAAGCTCTATGCGGTCGCCCGTTTGGGTCTTGTTTTTCAGCTTATACTTTATGTTTCCGAGAAGTCCGTTGACGTTTACCTCCTCGGAGGCTATGTAGCGCACGATAAGCAGATAGCTGCGGCGTTCCTTTTTAAATATGGTAAGCAGTATGTAGATCACCGCAATGCAGACAGTTCCGATTATCGCCACCCAATAGAGCTGCGCGCCCGCAGTAAGCCCCGCCGCTATGCCCCAGAACAGAAAACCTATATCCAGCGGGTCTTTCACCGCTGCCCTGAAACGCACAATGGACAGCGCGCCCACCATACCGAGGGACAGCACGATATTCGCGCTTATCGTCATAATTATAAACGAGGTCACGATTGTTGTCAATACCAGTAAAATATTGAAATTCTCCGAGTAAACTATTCCGCGGTAGAAAAACCGATAGGTCAGATACACTATCGCTCCGCAGAGCGCCGCGGTGAGTATCGTGACGATAATCCTGCTCACCGTTAGGTTGGCGAGATCCGCCGTGAAATCAAACCCGCTCAGCACCGATGAATCGCTGATCAAACCGTTAAACGCCATGTGCTTTTACCTCCGTTAGCTTGTCGCAGCAGAGAATGTATTTCGACACCGACTGCTGAACCGTAATTCCGTGAAGGACCGACTGAATACTGTTGGGAATATACTCATCGAACTTGACTTCAAGTATTATCTCCTTTGGATATATGGGAGAGAAAAACGCTCCCTCCTCAAACATATCAATACTATTATAACAGGTCGACAGCTTTTTGTCAAATGTTATCCGCACATTTCCGAAAGGATATATCAGAGCTTCCCTGTGATAATCAACTATTACTCTCGGTTTAAGAGCGACCAGTCTGTCCGAACGGTAATACTCTCCAAAGGCGTTTTCCGCGTCCTCGCAGTCCTTCATAAACCCGCAGTCGCCCGACAGCAGCTCCTTGTACTGCTCCGTGGTAAGCCGCTGCGACAGCTTTGACACAAACTCGCCGTCCTTGTGCTTTGCCTCCAAGGTTATATGCGACGTGTCGAGGTTATAGCTCCGTACGCGGAATTTGCGGCGCGTCAGCACGCCGTTGGTCTTGTCAAAATACGCGCTGTTATAAATGTCGTCAAAATACAGACTCGTGACCCTGTATTCTCCGTTATCGCCGTGAGCATCGTGATACATCAGCGGCAGGAGCCGCCCGCGCAAAACTTGGTATGTCCCCTCGTCGATCATATATTTCAGCTCGTGCCGCAAATGCCGCCCCGAGTACTCCATGGTCTTTAGCGGCGAGGTTTTGTCCTCAGCCTTGATAGATTTTTTCAAGAACATATTTTTCTCCTGATTTCAAAAAAATTCCCATGCGGGGGAGGAGGGCTTTTTGCGGGCGTTCCATTTTGCTCGCTTCTTTTGTTATGTGGAATTAAATTGTATTGCCGCATTTATATAAAATCAAAACTTCCCACCTATATAATACCATATTTAATATAATAAAGCAAGTGCCAAATAAGTAATATTACACAAAAAAATTACCTTTAGTATTGAGTTGGTGAAAATTTCGGAGAATTTTGCAAAAACTACTTGACAAGTGTTCTTCATTACGATATAATTATAGAG
>CAMWLH010000326.1 GCA_947175045.1 uncultured Clostridia bacterium
TGTTGCGGGCTCTACCGCGAAATTATACCCCGGGTTCTTTCCCTGGTTGAATGCTGCACGGTCAATACCATAAACGACTGTAAGCCCGCCTTGATTCCTGTCCGGCGTGTTTCCGCTGCAATCAATGGTGCGTGAAGTATCCGTTTCGTAGACGTTCGCCCGCGCGTTTTTCGTTCCCTCGGTGGTAAACCGCACATCAAAACAATTCAGCACCAACGGCTGATTATTGCCGCCTGTACCGTATTTAGCGCTTACAGTGGGGGCGGTGTCCAACGGTCCTTTAACACGGGCATCCTGGCCGTGGTTCTCAAACATCAAGGCGGGAACTGCTCCCGCCCTAAGAGTGGGACATATTTCGTCCTCACAGCCTATTCCCCGTGCTCCTGCCGATCCCTCGGTACAGAATCCCGCTGCGCCTGCGACTCGAGAGCCGCTTTCAATATCGGCGGCAGCTCTTTGCCACGCGCGGAAGCCGTCCGCAGAATATGCAGACACGCCTTCCGACTTAAACAGTATTTCTCCGGCACGTTCGGAATTATAATCAGCGACAAGAAAGATTCGTTTTCTTCTTTGGGGCACTCCCCAATATCGAGCGTCGAGGACTCGCCATGCAACGGAGAACCCGTCGCCCACGATTTCCCCCGCTTTTGCCCAGACGGAAGATGAACCTCGCTTTTCAGGCTTAGGGATATCAGCCTCTGTGTATCTGACCCCGCATATTTCCCGGAGGACCTGACGGAAGTCTTCTCCTTTATTTGATGAGAACGCGCCGAGGACGTTTTCCCACACGCAGTATCTGGGGTATTTGCCATTTGTCGCACACCTCATTTCCTTTATTATTCTTATTGCCTCAAAAAACAGGCTTGAACGCTCTCCGCCTATGCCGCTCCGCTTTCCGGCTATCGACATATCCTGACAAGGCGAGCCGAACGTGATAATATCCACCGGCGGCAGCTCCGCGCCGTTCAGCTTGTTGATATCGCCGTAATGCTCCACGAAAGGAAGCCGCTTTTCTGTTACCCTAATAGGGAAAGGCTCTATTTCACTGCTCCAGAGCGGCACGATTCCTGCAAGCAGACCGCCGAGAGGAAAGCCCCCGCTCCCGTCAAAAAGGGAGCCCAATGTGAGTCTATTCTTCATGCTCCACCTCTTTCACAAGGTCGGAGTAGGGTATTTTCTCCCCTCCGCGCATTACATACACATCATCGGAGCTCTGCTTGTACTCAACGTACCTGCGCAGGATAACCGAAGCATACTTCGGATCAAGCTCCATTGTATGACATATCCGGTTTGTCTGTTCGCAGCTCATCAGCGTTGAACCGCTCCCGCCGAAGGTGTCAAGCACTATCGCGTTCTCCTGCGAGCTGTTGCATATCGGGTATGCAAGCAGATCAAGCGGCTTGCTTGTAGGGTGATTCTCGTTGCGCTTGGGCTTGTCGAAATTCCAGATGGTAGTTTGCTTGCGGTCGCTGTACCAGCGATGCTTTCCGTTCTGCAAAAAGCCGTATAACACCGGCTCGTGCTGCCACTGGTAATCGGAGCGTCCCAGCACAAGCGAATTCTTGACCCATATACAAACGCCCGCAAGGTGAAATCCCGCGTCGACGAACGCCCTGCGGAAGCATAAACCCTCGGTGTCCGCGTGAAAGACGTATGCCGCTCCGCCGTTTTCAAGATGTGCCGCTATATTGTCAAAGGACTTTTTCAAGAACTCGTAGAATTCCTCTCCCTTTATTGAGTCGTTCTGTATCTTCAATCCGCTTGATGATGTAAACGAGACCCCATAAGGCGGATCCGTCACAATAAGATTTGCCTTTTTGCCCTCCATCAGTGCCGAAACGTCATCGGAGCTTGTTGCGTCCCCGCACATCAGCCTGTGTCTGCCCACTGTCCAGATATCCCCGCGCACAACAAAAGCGGCTTTCTCCAAAGCCGCTGTTAAATCGTAGTTATCCTCGTGCGCGTTAGACTTTTCGCCGCTGCTGAACAAATCGGCGATCTCCTTTTCATCAAAGCCGGTCAGCGACAAATCAAAGTTTTCTCCCTGCAGGTCGGCGATCTCAACCGCCAGAAGGTTATCGTCCCAGCCCGCATTCAGCGACAACTTGTTGTCAGCTATTATGTATGCGCGGCGCTGCGTTTCGGTAAGGTGCTCCTCCTTTATGCAGGGGATTTTCTTTAACCCTAACCTTTGAGCGGCATAAAACCTGCCGTGTCCGCAAAGTATAGTGTTATCTCCTGAAATAACCACCGGCGCTAAAAAGCCAAATTCTTTGATCGATGCGGCAATCTGTGCTATCTGCTCGTCGGAATGCGTCCGCGCATTTCGGGCATACGGGGTAAGCTCACCGATATCGGCGAGGTAGTATTGTATGTTCTCATTCACCGTAGACCACCTCCCGCACTACTCCCTCAATCAGCTTGGGGCGGCTGTCCTCGACTATCCGGTTTATCTCGGCGCGGATCGAGATGATCTGCTTCATGTACGCCTGCGACATTGTGACATAGGGAGAGGTCATTGCCGCTCCCGTTGTGGGGTGCTTGGCGATATACCCGTATTTTGAAATAATCTGCTCACAGTGTACCCAGCGGCTCACCGACATTGCATACTGCTCGATAAGCTGTCTGCTTACTGTATTTTCACACCCCCTTGCCTTTAACCATGAATAGGTTTCCGAATAGACGTCCGTCGCGCACAGCGTTGTTCCGTCACGCTGTGTTTCGGTCAGGAAATCTCTGACGGGCGGCATTTCATAACCCTGCAGCTCCGCCGGCTTTTGATTTTTTGACATAAAAATCCTCCTTAAAATTCCGCGTTCGGGCGAGAGCGCGGTAAATAAGGAGTGCCTGCAATTGATTAGAATACATTTTAATTATATCACATATGCTTCGGGACATGTGGGACATTCGGGACAAATTTTATAAAAATTTTTTTAAAAACGCTTGACAAATACGTATTGAGGGCGTATAATATTATTAAGAAAGGGGATTGAAGCTAATGAAACGAGCTGATTTAATAAAGCTGTTGGAGCGTAACGGCTGGCACTTTGTCAGAAACGGCGGTAATCACGACATTTACAGCAACGGCAAGCGTATTGAACCGATAGAAAGACACAAGGAGATCCCCGAACAGCTTGCGAAAGCAATTATAAAACGAAACGGCCTGAAATGAGGTGTTTTTATGAAAGCGTGTTACCCGATAATATTGACCGAAATGAACGAGGGCGGTTATCTGGTGTATGTTCCCGATATGCAGATAAACACAACCGGCACAGATATCGGAAACGCCCTTGAAATGGCAAAGGATGCAATAGAGCTTTGCGGAATAGGCTATGAAGATGAAAAGCTGCCCATTCCCGAGCCGTCCACGCT
>CAMWLH010000327.1 GCA_947175045.1 uncultured Clostridia bacterium
GCACTCTCGGTCACTCGCTTCGCTCGTTCCCTGCGAGCGATTGCGGGAACCGGTCAGAATTTTCTGCGAAAATTCCGACACTTTTTGAAATTCTAATGCGTGTCTGATATGTTGCAATAAATTTAACTGTTATCGCGTCCCATAATAATTCCGCGCCCGTTGGTTCCGAAATAAACCTGCCCGAACACATTCATGTCAGCCGCGAGGGTATCTCCGATAGCGCCGAATTCATGCCTGTCGTCGTTTATTCTGAGCCATGTCTCGCCGCCGTCGGTGGAGCGGTATACTCCCACGAAATCCGTATCCTTAAGCGTTCCGATAACATACATCGCAAGCGGAGCGCCGTCGCTTTCAGCCTTGCCGAGAGCGAGATTGGCAGCGGCGGGGAAAGCGGGGTATCTGTAAAAATCCTCATCGGCAGCGCCGTAGTTGCTCACGCGGTAAAGCCCGCCCGCGTTGGAAGCGATGTAGACCGTTCCCGCCGTATCGGGGTCGGCTATGAGCTTGCCGGAGCTGGGGGTAAACTGGTTGAGCGTTTCAAAGCTGCCGCCGCGGTCGCGGGAGATATACAGCCTTTCGCTCGCGTATACATAAAGCGCGTCGGGATCGTTGTTGTCGCAGCAAATAACGGTACCCGAAAACGCTCTTTCAAGAGTGATCCAGGTCTCGCCCAGATCGTCGCTGCGGAAAATATAAGCGTCCTTGTCGGTAGTCCAGTAGATCGACGTGCCGTCGGCGTTTACCGCCACCTTGCCCGCCTGACCCGTGCTGTCCTTGGGCTTGCTTGCTTTCCAGGTCTCGCCGTAATCGGTGGATATCTCCACCTCGTTTTTGCTGCCGCTGCGCACTACTATATTGGGGCTCTTCCACGCGAACGCGATAGAGGCAGCCGAGCTCATAGAGCCGTTGTTGTTGAGCTTGTCGGGAACAACGTCCACGTCCTTATGCGAGAATCCGTCGATATCCCACAGCGCCGAGTAAAGCTGAACGTCGCCCGTCGGCGGAGCGGCAAGCGCGGAAACGTTGGTCTCCTCGTAGCCCTTGCTCATTACCTTAAAGGAGACTGTTCCGCCGTTGTCCCAGTCCGAGAGATTGGTGGTGCGGAATATGGTCGCGCCCGTGCCGTACATCATATCGCTGCCGTCAAAGGGATTTATCGCGATATCGCCCATCATCCAGCCCAGCTTAGCTGTCTCGCCGCCCCAGTCGAGCCAGGGGGTCTCGGAATAATCCACCGTAAATTTCCTGTCCTGACCGTCGCCGGTGAAAATGCTGTCCCATGTAGCGCCGCCGTCAAGCGAGCGGTACAGGCAGTCGTTCTCGTTGGCTCCCCATTTTCCTATCGAGGATACCGTCAGTATATCGGGGTTCTGCGGGTCTACCTCTACGTCTCCCACACCGGCGGTAAGCATATCGGGGGTAACGTCCTCCCATGTGCCGTCGGCTATGGTGTACTTTTTCAGCGTACCCGAGGGCACCTGGTAGGGACCTGCCGCCGTGCCGCTTACAAAGTACATATGTCCGTTTCCGTCGGAAACTCCGTGGTAGGGTATGCCGGCGTTTGGCTGACCCTCCAGCAGCTCGAAGCTCGCGCCGCCGTCCTTTGAGCGGAAATAGCGGGTGTTTACGCTGTCGCCCGCGACTCCCACATACAGATCGTTGTTCTCGTCAAAGGAAATAAAGGTAACGCCGAGGGTGTAGCCGTCCTCCTGCCGCAGATCGACCTCGGGTAACGGCAGCTTCTCCCAAGTAGATCCGTAGTCGGTGCTCTTCCAGAGAGTGCCGTTGCGCGCACCCGCATAGAGAATCTTGTTATCCTGAGGGTCAAGCTCCAGACGGTCGCAGAAGCGGTTCGGCTCGTTTCCGCCCGCGTCAAATTCCAGGGGTATCTGCTCCCAGTTTTCGCCGTAGTCCGTTGAGCGCAGAATATAGGCGTTGCTTATATCCAGCCAGCCCTTGGTGTACATTCCCGCGAGAAGATAAACGCGGTTGGGCTCCACGGGGTCGGTTATAAGACCGTCTATGCCGTAAAAGCTGTATTCTTTAGTCCCGAATTCGTCCGTGAGCGGAATCCATGTCTGGGTGTCCTTATCGAGACGGTACGCGCCGCCTATATCCGTTCTGGCGTATATCAGACCCTCCTCTCCCGCGTTGTAGTATACCTCGGGGGTATATCCGCCGCAGCCTATCGCCACGTTCCCCCAGGTATAGGGAACATCGCCGCCGAGATCGGCGGGCTGATTAGTGTTATCGTCCGTATTGCTTGTGCCCGCGTCGGAAATTCCGCTGTCAGCGCCGCTCACGTCGGAGCCGCTGTTGGAAACGGAGCTTGAATTATCCTTGCAGCCCGTCAGCAGGACTGCCGCCGCCATCAGCGCGGCGAGGGTTCTTTTTTTCATATGTGTTTCTCCTTAGAATTGTCAGTATTATTGTCCCGGGGTATCCCCCCCATTATACCTTATATTATAACAATAAAACGTTTACAGTTTAAAGAGGATTTTTCAACAAAAAATAGAGCCTTATTTTGGACAATATAGCCAAAACCCGATCATCGGATAAGATAATCGGGCATTCCGATATTATCCGCCGCTTCCCGCCAGAGAGCTTCGTCCGTTACGGGCAGACCTCTGGCGGCGGCGAGACGCTGAACCTCGTAAAGGCAGTTTACCGTATAATTCACGCCGTGCCGCAGCGTTCCGATGATACCTCTGCCCCAGACGGCGCTTTTTTGCAGCAGACCGCTCTCGTAAAACTCTGCGACCTCGCCCTCGACGTCATACTCCACCGAAACTATCTCCGCGCGCCATTCACCGTCGTACTCCAGCCGCGCGAACTGTGCCCGTGTCTGACCGTTCTGCGGCATACCGAGAGCGCCGCCGTTCACTATCATTTTCCCGCGGCGGCGGAATATATAGGGGGTGTGGGAGTGCCCGCACACCATCAACCCGCAGTTTATTTCGTCAATAAGCCGCTCCGCTTCGGGAGTGTCGGTGTGGAACAGATACCTGTTGCTGTCGGGCGAGCCGTGACAGGCGATAAAGGCGGGACAGCCGTCAAGCTCTATTCTTATTGATATCGGCATTTCCGCGAGCCGGTCGATATCTTCATCGGTAAGCTCCTCAAACGTATAGAGCAGCGCCCCGCTTTTCGAACCGTACTCCCACCCGTGCGGGTCGTTTCTGTAACCTATGATGTAATCCTCACGGTTCCCGCGGATAAACCACGTCCTGTATTTTTCGGGGATATTCCGCAGTATCTTGATAGTTTTCCGCGGGTAGGGGCAGTCCGTGACATAATCCCCCACAAAGATCAGCCCGTCATATTCCCCCGCGGAAATGGGCGCCAGACCCGCCTCCAGCGCTTTATGGGT
>CAMWLH010000328.1 GCA_947175045.1 uncultured Clostridia bacterium
CGCGAGGGTTATCCAGAGACGCGACGCCTACGAAAGCGCGACGGTTATCGGCGAGGGCAAGCTGGAGGAGGTCAAGGAGCTGTGTGCCAATCTCGGCGCAAAGCTGATCATTTTTGACTGTGAGCTGACCGCCTCGCAGATACGCAATATCGAGGAGGAAACCGATGTGCGCGTTATCGACCGCACAATGCTCATTCTCGATATTTTCGCGGGGAGAGCCGTATCCCGCGAGGGCAAGCTTCAGGTAGAGCTTGCGCAGCTCAAATATCGCCTGCCGCGGCTTATGGGAATAGGCGCGAGCCTGTCCCGACTTGGCGGCGGAATAGGAACGAGAGGTCCGGGCGAAACCCAGCTTGAAACCGACCGCCGCCATATCCGCCGCAGGATAGACAAGCTCTCCCAAGAGCTTAAGGAGCTGGAGGAACGCCGCGGTTATTCCAGAAGCCGCCGCAGAAAGGACAATGTCCAGGTCGGAGCGATAGTGGGGTACACCAACGCGGGTAAATCCACACTGCTGAACCTGCTTACCAATGCGGGGGTGCTTGCGGAAAACAAGCTGTTCGCCACGCTCGACCCCACGTCGAGAGCCATCGAGCTTCCCGACGGAAGAAGTTTGTTGTTGGTGGACACGGTGGGGCTGATACGCCGCCTGCCGCATCATCTTGTAGAGGCGTTCAAATCGACGCTTGAAGAAGCCGCCTGCGCGGACATTATCCTGCACGTCTGTGATGTAAGCGACCCCGAAGCGGCGGAGAAAGCCGACGTTACGCTGAAAACTCTCACGGAGCTCGGCGCGGGGGAGATACCCGTAGTTACGGTGCTGAACAAATGCGATAAGCTGACGGAAAGCATTCCCGTCGACGAAAGCACCGTTAAGATAAGCGCCTTGAAAGGCGAGGGAATAGAGCGGCTGCTGGAGGTAGTGGCTAATAATCTGCCCGAGACCGCACGGCGAATGAAGCTGCTCGTGCCCTATGACAAGGCGGGACTCACCGCAAGGATACGCGAAAAGGGAAGGGTGTTCTCCGAGGAATACCGCGGGGACGGCGTTCTGGTAGACGCTCTGGTGGACAGAACACTTATGGGTCAGACCGCGGGCTTTGAGCTTGAAGATTAAGCAATGCTCTATAAAAATACGGCGCGTTTTGCCAACTATCGGTTGGCGGAACGCGCCGTTTATCCTTCCGCGTTCCGCCAAAGCCGCGTTGCTTAAAGCGTTACCTCCGTGCCGCCGATAGGTCTTATGGACAGCACATGGCAGGAATTGATGCCGAAAATTTTCTCCATATTCATTTTAAATTGCTTGAGATCTTCCAGCGGCACAAACGCCTGTATCGTTCCCGCAAAGCCGCCGCCGTGAACTCTGCAAGCGCCCTTGCGGTGCAGGGTGTTTTCGGCCGCGTTCAGCGCAATGCTCAGGCACTGGTGCTTTACGTCGGAGTTCGCGTATACGTTCTGTAAGTATTTGAAAGAGGAATCGCCGCTCTCTTTGACAGAGGACAGAAAATCATTGAAATTCTTGTTCTTGAGAGCGTGAACCAGCTTGTCAACTCTGTCGTTTTCATGAAAGAAGTGGATAGCTCTCAGAATTGCTCTGTCGCCGAATGTTTCCCTTAAATCGTGCATATTCAGTATGATATCCTCCAGTGACAGCTGCCGCAGGCTCTCGCAGTCGAAAAATCCCGCCACCGCTTTCATCTCGGTAGGTATCGAAGCATATTCGTCCGTAAGGTCGGCATGATCTCCCTTAGCGTCAACTATGCATAATGCGTGTCCGTATTCCTCAAAATTTGCGGGAATAGGCTCAATTATCGGGGTATCATTATCTTTGAAGTCTATTGCGATAAATCCGCCCACCGACGAAGCCATCTGATCCATCAGTCCCGAGGGTTTGCCGAAGTACACGTTTTCCGCATACTGTGATATCTGCGCGACCTTGATAGAGCTTATCTGCCCGCCGTTGAACAGGTGGGACAGTATAGTTCCGACCAGCACCTCAAACGCCGCCGACGAGGACAGCCCCGAGCCCTTCATAACATTCGACGTGGTGTAAGCGCGGAATCCGCCGATCTTGTACCCGCTGTTCACAAAGCCCTGCGCAACTCCGCGGATAAGCGCAGCGGCGCTGTTCTTTTCCTCTTCTTTCATTGAGAGGTCGGAGAGGTCTATCCTATCCTCGGGAAAGCCCTCTGATTTTATGGTGATACAGTTGTCGTCGGTATACTCCGCAACGGCTATCACGTCCAGGTCAACGCTTGCCGCGAACACCTTTCCGTTGTTGTGATCGGTGTGATTTCCGCATATCTCGGTACGCCCCGGCGCGGAGAAAAAGCGGTGCTCGCCAAGATTACCGAAATACTCCGCAAAAGCGCTTTCCGCCTTGCGGTAGCGTTCCCTCTGCAATCCGATCTGGTTATCCGGATATATCCGGCTCAGGGTAGAAACGATAGGTTTCATACTAATCTCCTTATTTGTCTTATTTTAATGCATTACGCATTTAAAGCCTTTAATTGACTACTTTTGTCAATCTTCTTCGGTATAGAACATATGCTTCTGCTTTTCACGATGGGTGGTAACGCTGTAAACCAGCCCCATGGCTATATGGGTAGATACCATAGCCGTTCCGCCTGTGCTTATAAAGGGCAGAGGGATACCGATTATGGGGACTACCGACAGCACCATTCCTATGTTTACGGCGCAGTGGAAAAGTACCATCGCGAAAACTCCCGTGCATATGAGCCGCCCGAGCATATCCTGCGCTCCCGAAGCGTCCGAGAGCAGCTTAAGGCACAGCGACGCGAAGATTATAACAAGCGCCATGCAGCCTATAAAGCCGAGGGTCATTCCTATATAGGAGAAAATAAAGTCGTTGTATATCTCGGGAACATTTTTCAGCAGCGAGTCCGAATCGAATCCCATTCCCGTAAGCTGCCCCGAGCCGAGCGCGATCTTTCCGTTGTACTGCTGGAAATACTTGTCCAGCCGCTCCGCCTCCTGAAGCTCCTCGTCAAACAGTATGAGAAACCGTATCTTGTGGTGCTCCCCCATGATGTAATTCCATGCGACATATATCACAGGGGGAACAGCCGCGAGCGCTGCGACGATATACTTCCAGGATATTCCCGCCATAAACACCATGCATATGAACATAAACAGGAAAACCAGCGCCGATCCTGCGTCGCCCTGCTTGATTATCAGCGCCACGGGAGCAAGCCCATGCACGCATACCAGCAGAAAATGCGGCAGCTTGTTGAGCTTGTCGCCCAGCTTGAAAATGTGGGTCGACAGCGTTAGTATATAGGCGATCTTCAGTATCTCCGAAGGCTGTATCGTTAAAAACCCGAAATTCAGCCAAG
>CAMWLH010000329.1 GCA_947175045.1 uncultured Clostridia bacterium
TTACAGGAGAAAACTGCTGAGGTTGAACAGCTTGACGGCGTGATCTCCGAAAAGCAAAACGTTCTAACTAAAACGGATACCGATCTTACCGAAAAGCAAGCTATCCTAAACGAGAGCGCGCATAAGGTGTTCAAAATCGACTATATCAACAACATCGAAACGGGTAAAACGGTTTTCGGCGGAAAGGTTACGGTTTCACCTGATGATTATGATAGGCTGACAGATCTCGCGAAAAAACAGATCGCTGCCGAGAGCAAGGAGCACGAGCTTGCTGCGGAAAATGCCGATCTGAAAGAAAAGAACGCCGCACTCGCTGCCGAGAATAACGAGCTGCAAGGCGAGGCGCGGGCGGCAAGGTCGCTGCGGAGTTCTCTTTCAGCCTTGCAAAGAGAGTTGGACGGTTGGAAACAACGGTACAGGAAAGTGGTCGAGTTTATAGAAAATCTTGGGCTAAAGGACAAACTGGAGCAGTTTCTGCATCCGATTACGCACGTTAAGAGAGGACGGTGAGGTTATGAAGAGTTTGGTTTTGGTAATGTGTCTTTTTCGCAGCGGCATTTGCGGTTACGACTGTTTGCCCACGGAGGAAACGTCCACAAATAAGGACGTTCTGTGAGCTTTACGAGGACAATAATGTACCGTTTAATTTCCTTTTTCAGACTTGAAACGGTGGCTGTTTCCCTCTGATATGTTTTCCCGTACTGAGCGATTGGTACGGGAAAAATTTAGAGGAAGTCAACGATATCGTAAAAAAATCTAACGATTTCGTGAAACAACTTGACAAAATGGAAAATATATGCTATAATAGATGCATTAGATACTATATGTAGGAGGCGGGTTGTCTTGGTTACATACAATAAGCTGTGGAAACTTCTTATTGACAAGGATATGAACAAAACTGATTTAAAAGAAGCGTCTGGTGTCAGCTTTAACGTTATGGCGCGTATGGGCAAGAATGAACCTATCTCTTTTGAGAGCATTGAAAAGATCTGCGCCGCGCTGAACTGCAACATTGGCGATATTATTGATGTTACCTTTACCGCTCCCATTATTAAAAAACAGTTTAGTTCAATTGAACTTTTCGCGGGTGCGGGCGGACTTGCCTTGGGAATTGAAAGAGCCGGGTTTAGTTCGCTCGGACTTATCGAGATAGACAAGGATGCGTCTGATACGCTGAAGCTCAACCGCCCAAAGTGGCACGTTATCAATGATGATATTGCAAATATTTCATCACAGAATCTTATCACTTATTTTGGAGTACGGAAAGGTGAGCTTGATTTGCTTTCAGGCGGTGCGCCCTGTCAAAGCTTTTCGTATGCCGGAAAACGTCTTGGATTAGAGGACGCGCGTGGAACGCTTTTTTACCACTATGCCAAATTCTTGGAGCAGCTTCAGCCAAAAATGTTTCTCTTTGAAAATGTTCGGGGCTTGCTAACGCACGACAAAGGGCATACATACCAAACTATTTTGGATATCTTTGAAAGCGCGGGCTATACAATCCGAAAGACAGTACTTAATGCTTGGGATTATGGTGTTGCTCAAAAACGGGAGCGTCTAATCACCATTGGAATTCGGAAGGACTTAGCGAAAAAAGTTCATTTTGAATTTCCTACTCCGCATAAGTACAAGCCTGTTTTACGGGATATTCTGCTTGATTGCCCCAAAAGCGAGGGAACGCCTTATTCGGAGTACAAAAGAAAAGTGTTCGAGCTTGTTCCTCCGGGAGGATATTGGCGCGATATTCCCGAAGATATTGCAAAGGAATATATGAAAAGCTGCTGGTATATGGAGGGCGGCAGAACGGGTATCTTGCGACGTTTAAGTCTAGACGAGCCGTCGCTCACCGTGCTTACCTCTCCTAGCCAGAAACAAACCGACAGATGTCATCCTTTGGAGGCTCGTCCGTTTACGATCAGAGAAAATGCTCGCTGTCAAAGCTTTCCCGACGATTGGAAATTCTGCGGCAGCATAGGCTCTCAATATAAGCAAGTAGGAAACGCTGTTCCTGTGAATTTAGCGTATGAGATCGCGCTTAAAATCAAAGTCGCTTTGGAGGAATTATAATGTGGAATTTGAGCTTTATTTCTGAAGATGATTTTACAAAGCACGTTAAGGCTACGATTGAAAAGTACGGTGAAAAGCTCGAATCGTTTGATTTGAAGCGGTTTAACAAGAACCTTATTGATCCCGTGAAGCTGATTTTCGACAAAACGGTTTACGGCTCAAGCTGGGAACAGATCGTCAACAGCGAGATATTCCGTCAGCGCGACAAATCTAACAACAATGATATTGGGTACTTTCATCAGCGGATTTTCAATTATATCGACAAGTGTCACGTTCCCGATAACGGTGACGAGGGCGGTTGGGATGTTATATTTGAAGATCAGAATGGCATAGCATTGCCCGATGGTAGTGTAGTACATACGGTCTATGTTGAAATGAAAAACAAGCACAACACCATGAATTCCGCGTCTGCGGGAAAGACTTTCATTAAAATGCAGAACCAAATTTTGAACGATGACGACTGTGCGTGTTTTCTGGTGGAAGCGATTGCAAAGCGTTCTCAAAATATCAAGTGGGAAACTACCGTTGACGGCAAAAAGGTCGGGCATAAGCTGATACGGCGAGTGAGCATAGACCAATTCTATGCGTTGGTTACCGGGCAAGAGGACGCGTTTTATCAGATGTGTATGGCTCTGCCCGAGGTCATTCAGAAATCGGTGGACGAGCTTTCGGGAACAATTGTGCCGCACGATACTGTCATTGAGGAACTGCGGGAGATTGCGGATAAGCAGAACATAGGCTCGCGCGATTTGGCTACGGCTATGGCGGTTTATATGTTGGGGTTTGGGAGCTATAAAGGGTTTGCCAATATAACAAAAGGAGTACAATGAGCAAGAAAAAAATAAACAAAATAATATATTTTGACAAAGAAACAATTCAGAATATATTGCAGGAGCAATACAAAGGCACTAAAATCCAAACTACGGATTTAACGACTTCTGCAAAAACTGATAATGAAGTAAATGCAACAGCGGAAATTAATCTTAATGTTCCATTTTTTCAAAGATTGGGTTTTCTCTTTAGTGGCAAGTTGTCAGCGTCCTATATACTTCAAAAGAACCACACTATGACTATAACATCTACTGAAATATCTGAATTTGAAAAAATCAAACCGTTACTTGAAAAAATGGATAAAATACAGCTTGAAGATATTGAAAATTCATCTACCTTTTTTCGGGTTGCTGGTGGTTATCTTAGGATGGTCAAAGGCGGGGTGGATGGTTTGGACACGGAAAATTTTAATAGTGTTATGGACAATTATGACGGTTATGATAC
>CAMWLH010000330.1 GCA_947175045.1 uncultured Clostridia bacterium
CAACATGTTGACAAACAGCGTGGAGTATGTTAAAATATCAACTGGACAAAGCGTTTTGCTTTATTCTGCTAAACAGATAAAATGAACACCGAAAGGAAAATTTAACGATGAAAAAGAAGATTTTTGCCCTGCTTATGGGTGCGGTCATGTGTATGAGCCTTTGCGGCTGTGGTACTACTGAGAGCAGCTCCGGCGCGAACGACGGTTCATCTGCCGGCGACAGCAATGCGAACTCGGACAACTCCACATCGGGTGATTCCGATTGGGATTACATCGCTAACAAGGGCGAGGTGGTTATTGGTATCACATACTACGAGCCGATGAATTATTTCGACGACAACGGCGAGTTGGTGGGCTTTGAGACCGAATTTACCAAGGCGGTCTGCAAGAAGCTGGGCGTTACTCCTGTATTTCAGGAGATCGAGTGGGAGAAAAAGGAGATAGAGCTCCAGTCAAAGGCTATCGATCTTATATGGAACGGTCTTACCGTTACCGAGGACAGAAAAGAGAATATGGCATTCTCCAAGACTTATCTTAACAATAAACAGGTGGTTATCGTAAAGACCGAGAACGCGGGCAATTACACCGATACCGCTTCTATGGCGGGAACCTCCATCGCTTTTGAGAGCGGTTCGGCGGGCGAGGACGCGGCTGTTGCGGACGCTACGCTGGCGGAGTGCGAGCACATCGGCTGTTCCGCGCAGAAGGACGCGCTGATTGAGGTCAAGGCGGGCACGGCTGATTTCGGCATACTTGACTATACTCTTGCTAAGGCTTCTATCGGCGAGGGCACGGATTATGATGATATCCAGATACTGGAGAGCGTGGAGCTCGCTTCGGAGCAGTACGCGGTAGGCGTTCGCCTGGAGGATACCGAAACCCTCGCCAAGATAAACGCTGCTATCGACGAGTTGGCTCAGGACGGCACTCTGCTTGATATCGCCAAGAAGTACGGCGTTGACGATATTTACGCGCTGTAATAGGTTTTAGAACCAACGCGCATTGAGCAGCGCCGTAAAACGCTGCATAATGCCCGCGCCGGTAAGCGATACACGCATAGGTGAAACATAAGGCACACGCGGAAAATTTCTTTGAGGTAAGGACAAAGTATGAGCTTTTGGGAAGTTACGAAACAGCTTGCTGACGGATTCAGTGTTACGCTGATGATATTCGGGATAACTCTTGCGGCTTCGCTGCCGCTGGGGCTTGTTATGACGTTCGGGTCGATGTCGAAGATACCGCCGATAAAATGGCTGGTAAAGGTGTTTGTATGGATAATCCGCGGAACTCCGCTTATGCTACAGATAATATTGATATTCTACGGTCCGGGGCTGCTTGGAATTCAGATAAAGCTGCCGCGAATGACGGCGGTCATTATCGCGTTTATAATAAATTATTCCTGCTACTTCTCGGAGATATTCCGCGGAGGTATCGAGAGCATTCCCAAGGGGCAGTACGAGGCGGGACAGGTTCTCGGCATGACCAAAACGCAGATTTTCTTTAGGGTGGTGCTGTTTCAGGTCATAAAGCGCATAGTGCCGCCAATGGGGAATGAGATAATCACGCTGGTGAAGGATACCTCTTTGGCAAGAGTTATCGCGGTAACGGAGCTTGTCAAGGCGGCGGAGAGGATAGTTACCCTAAAGGGGCTTATATGGCCGCTGTTTTACATAGGCGCGTTCTATCTCCTGTTCTCGGTGCTGCTTACGTTCCTGCTGAATTTGGCGGAGAAGAAAATGAACTATTATAGCGTGTAAAGTCATTGCAGTGTAATGAATGATGCACGAATTTCAAAAAGCCGCACATTTGCCGAAACTTTAATAAATCTAAATTTAATCGGCGCTTTATATTCACGGAGGTTTTATGGCTTTCTTAGAGGTAAAGGGAATTGAAAAGTCTTTCGGCAAGACCGAGGTGCTTAAAGGGATAGACTTCTCGATGGAAAAGGGCGAGGTGCTGGCTATAATCGGCTCGTCGGGCAGCGGCAAGACTACGCTGCTGCGCTGCCTGAATTTTCTGGAAACTCCCGATAAGGGGAGCATTTCTGTAAACGGAGACGTAATGTTCGATTACAGTGAATCGCCCTACTCCGACAGCGCCAAGCGGGAAAAGCGGCTGCACTTCGGGCTGGTTTTCCAGTCGTTCAACCTGTTTCCGCAGTACAACGTTCTGAGGAACATTTCCCTTGCTCCCGAGCTGCGGAGGATAAGGGGAAAGAAGCTCTCTAAGTCGGAGAAAAAGAAAATACACGCCGAAATAGACGAGAGATCACGCGGGCTGCTGGAGACTGTCGGGCTCGGCTCGAAAATTGACAGCTATCCCTGTGAGCTGTCGGGAGGTCAGCAGCAGCGTGTGGCTATCGCGCGGGCACTGGCGCTCGATCCCGATATCCTTTGCTTTGATGAGCCTACGTCGGCGCTCGATCCCGAGCTTACGGGCGAGGTGCTTAAGGTCATAAGGGAGTTGAAAAGCTCTGACCGCACTATGATCGTTGTCACTCATGAGATGAATTTCGCGCGCGGTGTGGCGGACAAGGTCATATTTATGGCGAACGGCGTTATTGAGGAATACGGAACTCCCGATGAGGTATTCGGAAATCCTCGGAGCCCCGTTACTAAGGCGTTTCTGGAGAAGTCGCTGGAAAATATCTGATATGCGCGTATGCGTGATTTTCCCCTTTGATCCCAGATGGATCAAAGGGGAATCGTTATGTAATAATTTGATGAGCCTGCCTTTTAATTCCGTATTGACTTTGCGGTATATTTGTGGTATCATAAAGAAAAAGGGGGGCGGAAAGCCCCGAATCGAAAGGATAAAGGCTATGGACGCTATTATATACGAGAGCAATACGGGGTTTACGGAGCACTACGCGCGGCTTCTTGCCGAAAAGCTGGGCAAGCCCGCCTATTCCGCTAAAGAGGCGGCTTCAAAGCTCGCCAAGGGCTCGGAGGTCATCTATCTCGGTTGGGTGATGGCAAATCAGATCTGCGGGCTGAAAAAAGCCGTCCGCCGCTGGAACGTAAAGGCGGCGGGAGCCGTGGGGCTGTATCCTCTGTCCGAGACCAACACCAACATTCTTATCGCAAAAAACAAGACCGACTTTCCGCTGTTTTACCTTCGCGGCGGACTTGATCACTCAAGGCTGAAGGGCATGAAGAAAAAGCTGATTTTGATGATAAGGGACAATCTTATCCGTGAGAACGACCCTCAAAACGCGGAGCTTATAAAGGTGCTGACCGATGGCGGCGACTTTGTTTCGGAGGAGAATCTGACCGCTCTGTTGGCGTTCGCGCTTATGCTGTAAAAAGTCGGGGACATTAGCGTGCTATCC
>CAMWLH010000331.1 GCA_947175045.1 uncultured Clostridia bacterium
ATTGCCGACTGCGGCATTGTAGATAACGACAACGTGGCGGGCGGCGCGGCAATACGTACCTCTAAGGTTTGCGGCGTTATTTCGGAATGTGATTTTGAGGGCTCGGAATTTGTGCAGACAAATCTTTCGGGAGATAAATTTGAGCGTTCCGATATGAGCGGCGATTATTTTGAAGAGGTCAACCTGTCAGGCGCGGGGTTTGAGCGCTCGGATATGGGCGGCTCGGGGTTTAATGAGGTTAAACTTTCCGGCGCGGCAATAACCGACAGCGACTTGTCGGGCGTTGAGATAAGCGGCTGCAGGCTTGACGGAATGACGATCGACGGATTTGATGTGCGGGAGCTCATTGAATTTTACAAAAATAACCATAAGGAGAATTGTGATATGAAGAAGAACGTAAGAAAAGCGGTCATCGCGGGCAACTGGAAAATGAACAAGACCCGCCCCGAGGCTAAAGCGCTTCTGGAGGAGCTTAAGGGCAAGGTTTCCAACCCCGGCTGTGAGGTTATTGCCTGCGTACCCTTTACTAATCTGGAAACTGCTATCGAGGCAACAAAGGGCACTCCCATCAAGGTAGGCGCTCAGAACTGCCACTTTGAGAAGAGCGGCGCTTTCACGGGCGAGATATCCGCGGATATGCTGGTTGAGATGGGCGTTGAGTATGTAGTGCTCGGTCACTCCGAGCGCAGACAGTACTTCGGCGAGACCGACGAGACCGTCAACAAGAGAACAAGAGCGGCTCTGGCGGCGGGCTTGAAGCCTATCGTATGCGTCGGCGAGCTGCTTTGGGAACGTGAGTGCAATATTACCGAGGAGGTCATTGCGCGCCAGATCAAGCTGGACTTCTACGCTGTTTCCGCGGAGGAGCTCAAAAAGTGCATTATCGCTTATGAGCCCGTGTGGGCTATCGGAACGGGCAAGACCGCCACGGCAGACCAGGCGGAGGAAGTCTGCGCGTTTATCCGCGCTACCCTCGCTAAGCTGTACGGCGCAGACGTTGCCGAGGCTGTAACGATCCAGTACGGCGGCTCAATGAACGCGGGCAACGCCGAGGAGCTGCTCTCCAAGGTGAACGTTGACGGCGGGCTTATCGGCGGCGCTTCCCTTAAGGCTGCTGATTTCAATACTATCATCGAGGCGGCTACAAAGGGTTAATTGTCGTCAAAGGAGAAACAAATGACAAAACGCGTCACAATAATGCTCAATATATCGCTGGGACTGTGGATTGCTTACTATGTGCTGTTTTTTATGGGATATTTTGCGCAGAAGCCGCTTTTGTGGTGGTTTTTTGGCGGGGATTATGTTATGTCCGACGATTTTAAGCCGGTCTTTTCGCCGGTTCTTATCGGATTTTCCCTTATAATTATGGCGGGTATGCCGGTATTCAATCTGCTTTTAAGAAAGAACAGCTCGCCGGGGCTGTGCATAGGCGCGGAGGTCTGCGCTTTTATCGCTTTTTTGTCGGATCGTCTGATAAAGGGGATAGTTCCCGCGGTAAAAACCATCTTGATGGGAAAATTCGGCAACGCGGACGCGGTACTTATCGGAGGGCTGCACGCGCAGTCTGTCGGTTTTCTCGATATGGTTTTGATTGCGTTTTTCGCTGTTTCTCTTACGCTTATGGTATGCGCCTGCTGCATTAGGCAGTGTGAGCGCAGGACAGTTACTCAATAGGCTTTATGAAAGGAATTTGATATAATGGCTAAACCTGTTTTATTGGTAGTAATGGACGGCGTAGGCTTCTCCAAGACGGGGCTGGGCGACGCTGTTACCGAGGCGAATACGCCCACTCTTGACTGGCTGATGGCAAACTGCCCCATGACGCGCCTTAAGGCGCACGGCGACGCGGTAGGACTTCCCACCGACGACGATATGGGCAACTCGGAGGTAGGTCACAACGCTTTGGGCTGCGGTCAGATATATTCCCAGGGCGCGAAGCTGGTGAACGAGTCCATCGAAAGCGGCAAGATGTATGATTCCGCCGCTTGGAAAGAGCTTGTGGACAATGTTAAGGCTAAGGATTCCACCCTGCACTTTATCGGGCTTTTGTCCGACGGAAACGTTCATTCCAACATCTCCCATCTGTTCAATATGCTGAAAAAGGCTAAGGCTGAGGGTGTTAAAAAGGCGAGAGTTCATGTTCTGCTTGACGGGCGCGACGTTCCCGCGACTTCCGCGCCGCTCTATATCGAGCAGCTTGAAAACGTGCTCAAAGAGCTTAACGACAGCAGCTTTGACGGCAAGATCGCCAGCGGCGGCGGTCGTATGAAGATAACCATGGACAGATACCAGGCGGACTGGGCTATGGTGGAGCGCGGCTGGAATACCCATGTAAAGGGTGAGGGCAGACAGTTTTCGAGCGCTGCCGAAGCGGTTGAGACTCTCCGCAATGAAACGGGGGCTATCGATCAGGATCTTCCCGCGTTCGTTATTGCGGAGAATGGCGCTACCGTAGGCAAGATCGTCGACGGCGACAGCGTTATTCTGTACAACTTCCGCGGCGACAGAGCTATTGAGCTGTCCATGGCGTTCGACTGTGACGAGTTCACTCACTTCAACAGAGGACCCAAGCCCGACGTATGCTATGCGGGTATGCTCCAGTATGACGGCGACCTGAAGCTCCCCGCGAGATACCTTGTAAATCCCCCCGAAATAACCAACACGCTGTCCGAGGTGCTTGTTGCTGCAAAGCTTAACCAGTACGCGGTGTCCGAAACGCAGAAATACGGTCACGTTACCTATTTCTGGAACGGCAACCGCAGCGGCAAGTTCAGCGACGAGCTGGAAACATTCAAGGAGATCCCCTCCGATAATGTCAGCTTCGACCAGCGCCCTTGGATGAAGTCGGCGGATATCGTGGACGATCTTATAGAAGCTATCAAGAGCAAGAAGTACGATTTCCTGCGCTGCAACTTCCCGAACGGTGATATGGTTGGACACACGGGCTCTATGCAGGCTACCATAATCGGTGTTGAGGCGGTGGATATCGGTCTTGCGCGGCTGATGAAGGTGTGCGACGAGTATGGGGTGACTATGCTTGTAACAGCCGACCACGGCAACGCGGACGAAATGCTGGAGAAAAACAAGAAGGGCGATGTGCAGGTAAGAACTGCGCACTCCCTCAATCCCGTTCCCTTTATCATTTACGACAAGGACGTCAAGTACACCATCAAGGAGGGCAATTACGGCTTGTCCAATGTTGCGCCGACAGTGGTAAAGATGTTCGGTCTGACCGCGCCCGACTGCTGGCAGGAGAGCATGATATAAGTTAGTTTTGGTATGCGAAAGCCCGGGGTGTCCCGGGCTTTTTGCTATATAAAAGTT
>CAMWLH010000332.1 GCA_947175045.1 uncultured Clostridia bacterium
GTTTTGAAGAATGCAAACTGAAAGCTGACATTATTAAAGAGTCAGGCAGCTTCCGATGGACACTCACGCCGTCCTATGCTTCTGCAAACCCCAGCACTGGCAGCCTTGAGCGCCCCTGTCTCCTGGATTACAGGTAGTTGGGCCACAGCAGTACTGTGTCCAAGCTGAGAGGAGTCTCTGGAAGTCTCTGAAGTCTTTCTATAACTATATATAATATCAATATAATTATAGTTCAAGTAAAGGTTGTGACATCATGGGAAAGAGCATAGTGTTTATTGACAGCGAGATCGGCAGCGATAATAAAATAAAGGATCTGGGCGCGGTTTTTGAAAACGGCGGCGAGCTCCACTCCACTTCTTTGAATGAGTTCTCCGGATTTATTTCAGGAGCGGAATTTCTCTGCGGACATAATATTATCCATCACGATCTGAAATATATACTTCCCGCGACCAATACCACAGTTACAGATAAATATATAGATACGCTGTACCTCTCGCCGCTGCTTTTCCCGGAACGCCCCTACCACGCGCTGGTAAAAGACGATAAGCTGCTTTGCGACGAGCTGAACAATCCTCTGAACGATTCAAAAAAGGCGCAAAAGTTGTTTCACGACGAAGTAAACGCGTTCCTGGCGCTGAATGACAACATCAAAAAAATATTTTATCTGCTGCTTAAAGCGGAAAAGGAGTTCCGCGGATTTTTTGAATATCTCGATTACAGCTTCGATGAGGGGAACATTTCAAAGCTTATCCGCAATGAATATAGCGGAAAACTCTGCGAAAACGCAGAGCTTGAAGCATTTATACGGCAAAGACCAACAGAGCTTGCGTATTCCCTCGCGCTTATCGGGACGCAGGATCACCATTCGGTAACGCCGCCGTGGCTTATATATAATTTCCCGGGAATTGAGAATATTATAAAGCTGCTCTGCAATACCCGCTGCAAAGAGGGCTGCGCCTATTGCAGCACCGCGCTGGATATCCATAAAAAACTGAAAGAGTTTTTCGGGTTCGGCGGGTTCAGAAAATATAACGGCGAACCGCTCCAGGAAATGGCGGCACAGGCGGCGGTTGACGGAAAATCGCTGCTTGCCGTGTTCCCTACCGGCGGAGGAAAATCGGTAACGTTCCAGCTGCCTGCTCTGATGTCAGGGCAGGCGGAGCGCGGGCTTACCGTGGTCATCTCGCCTCTGCAATCGCTTATGAAGGATCAGGTTGACAATCTCGCCGAAAAGGGGCTTGTCGACGCGGTAACGATCAACGGACTGCTGTCTCCGGTCGAGCGCTCGGAGGCTCTGGAGCGCGTTTTAAGCGGTCTGGCGACTATCATTTACATATCCCCCGAGCAGCTCCGGTCTCGCACCATTGAAAGACTGCTGCTTTCCCGCAACGTTGTACGCTTTGTTATCGACGAGGCACACTGCTTTTCCGCCTGGGGACAGGATTTCCGCGTGGATTATCTGTATATCGGTGATTTTATCCAAGAATATTGCATGAAGAAATCAATGAGCCGCGCTATCCCGGTATCCTGCTTTACAGCTACGGCAAAGCAAAAGGTAATAAGCGATATCTGCGATTATTTCAAGGAGAAATTAGATATGGAGCTTGAAATTTTCGTTTCCCCGGCGGAAAGGGAAAATCTGCGCTACACCGTACTTTATAAAGCAAACGACGAGGAAAAATATAACACATTAAGACAGCTTATCGAGCAGAAAAACTGCCCCACCATCGTCTACGCGTCAAGAACCCGAAAAACGCTGGAGCTTGCCGAAAAACTCTCCCGCGACGGGTTTCCCGCCCTCTCCTACAACGGCAGAATGGAGCCCGCAGATAAAATAGCCAACCAGGAAGCGTTTATGAATGACAGCGTAAAGATAATCGTCGCGACCTCCGCCTTTGGAATGGGCGTTGATAAAAAAGATGTGGGGCTTGTGATACATTACGACATTTCGGATTCGCTTGAAAATTATGTTCAGGAAGCGGGCAGAGCGGGGCGCGATCCCTCTCTTGACGCAGATTGCTATGTGCTTTTCAACAATGAGGATCTTGACAAGCACTTCATTTTGCTCAACCAGACAAAGGTAAGCATAGGCGAGATACAAGAGGTCTGGAAAACGATGAAAAATATGACAAGGAACCGTCCGACAGTATGCTGCTCCGCGCTTGAGATCGCCCGTCAGGCAGGGTGGGACGATACCAAGACCGACGTTGAAACGCGCGTGAAAACAGCGATATCCGCCCTAGAGCAGTCGGGATATATCAAGCGCGGGCACAATTCCCCGCATGTTTACGCTACAAGTATTCTTGCCAAAAACGTTGAGGAAGCAAGAATAAAACTTGAATCGTCAAAGCTGTTTTCGGAAAATGAATTAAGTCAGTCAATGAGAATAATTAGCTGCCTGATATCGGAGCGCAGTAGGTCAAAGGCGGATTTCAGCGAAACCGATTCACGTGTGGATTATCTCGCGGATATCTTATCTATGGAGAAAAAAGATGTTATAAGATGCATAAATCTGATGCGTCAGGCGGAGATTCTTGCCGACACAACCGATATGTCAGCGTATATTTACAGCAGCGAGACCGAAAACCGCGCGCTCAAAAACCTTGATAGGTTTGCAAAGCTCGAAAGTCATATCCTTTCCCAACTTTCTGAAAATGAAAAGATATACAATTTAAAGGAATTGAACGAGTCTGCACAGAACGAAAACATAACTTTTTCAAACGTAAAACGCATTACGACAATCCTGTTTTTCCTTACCATCAAGGAATATATCATCAGAGAGCGACACGGCAGCGATAATATTCTGATAATGCCTAAGCACTCAATTGATTTTCTTACAGAGAGATTTCACAAGCGGTATAAAACCGCGCAGTTTATTGTGAAAAAATTATATGAGCAGGCGCAGGAAGCCGTGCAGACGCAGACCTCGCATGATAAAGCTCTGGTGCAGTTCTCGTTGGTTGGGTTGTATAACGAATTCCTTGCGGAACCGCGAGATATTACTATGTCGGACATTTCACTGTCCGACGTTGAGGACGCGCTGCTGTATCTGTCGAAGATTGGGTCTATGCGCCTGGAGGGTGGATTTCTCGTTTTATACAACGGGCTTGAAATCAAACGGCTGATATTGGACAACAAAATACGCTACAAAGCCGATGATTACAAATCGCTTGCGGAATACTACAAGCAAAGGATACAGCAGATACATATCGTCGGGGAATACGCGAATTTGATGATAAAAGATCGGAACGCGGCGATGCAATTCGTTCAGGATTATTTTCAAACGGACTGCAAAAAGTTCATTACGAAATATTTCAGGGG
>CAMWLH010000333.1 GCA_947175045.1 uncultured Clostridia bacterium
CTCCATGTGAGCGATTGCGGGAACCGGTCAGAATTTCCTGCGAAAATTCTGACACTTTTTGAAATTCCGATGCCGCAACGTTACGTTGCAATAATTTTAAACTGCGTCAAATTGCGATATCTTTTTCGCAAATTTCCTTGATCCAGCCTGTACCCCCGCGGAAGCCGCGGATCGTAAGGTGTTCCGTCTTCAAAAAAGATTAGCCCGCACCCGGTTCATGCGGATATGTTCCCTTTGGGTCTGCACCATGCTTTATGGGGTCGTATGCATAATATGTCATATCCCCTGTTTTTTCACACGGATAAACAAACTCGTCGAACAGATCGAAATATTTTCCGCCGGTATAGGAGGGCAAATAGCTTATGAAAGCGCCCTACGGCAACAGCTTCGCACATTTGGATCGGGTCTTTCGTTATCGCTCAATAAACCTCACCTCCGCTATATCAGCTTTATCTGGTCGATATCCGCGTCGGACATCATGCCCGCGGCGGGTATCGTCTTTATGCGGTAGCTCTCCGCGTCTTTAAGCTCCGCAGTCTCCGCGAGGTACGCCCCCGCAAGCTCTGCCTTGGTAAGGCGCATGACCTGCACTCCTTGAGTATCGCGTGACGCCTTGGGCAGAACCAGCGCGGTGTTGAACAGGATCACCTTTCCCGCTGAGGATTTAAGGATAAAGTCGGTCTCGCCGCTTATCACAAACATCTGTACAAGCTCCGAAAGGTCGGAGTAGGCTCCCGACAGCTTCTTGCGCTTTGTCTTGGTCTCATAGGAGCTCAAAGGGACTTTAGCGCACTTTCCGTTTTTGAAGAACGCTACCAGCGTTTCCTTGTAGCTTTCGGTGACCGCCATGAAGATGGGAGCCTCCCCATCCTCCATGCCGAGCTTCGCAGGGAGATACTCGCCCATAACGCTTGCCTTGGTCTCGCCGAAATCCGCGCAGCGGGACTTGTATACCTGGTGTTTGTCGGTAAAGAACAGCAGCTCGGAATTGCTGGAAACCTCTCCCGACCAGACTATCTCGTCGTTCTCTTTCAGCTTCTGCTCGCTGCTCATTCTCAGGGATTTCGGGGTTATCTTCTTGAAATAACCCTCCCGTGTAAAGAATATGTTTACGGGAAAGCTCTCGGGAGCTTCCTCCTCGATCTCCGCCGTTTCCTGCACATCGTACAGGAACATCGTGCGGCGGGGCTGGGAGTATTTCTTTACGATATCCTGCAGCTCCCCGATAATGATCTTATCTATCTTCTTTGAGTCGCTGAGAATGCCCTCCATCTCATCGATCTCGCGGGACAGGTTATCGGTTTCCTCGGTGCGCTTGAGGATATATTCGCGGTTGATATGCCGCAGCTTTATCTCCGCGACGTATTCCGCCTGTACCTCGTCGATGCCGAAGCCCACCATAAGGTTGGGGACGACCTCGGTCTCCTCCTCGGTCTCTCTGATAAGCTGTATGGCGTAGTCGATATCCAGCAGTATCTTCTTCAAGCCGAGCAGCAGATGCAGCTTCTCCTTTTTCTTTTGCAGATCGAAATACACGCGGCGCTTTACGCACTCGCGGCGGAAATCCGTCCACTCCGCCAGTATCTCATAAACTCCCATTACCCGCGGAGTTCCCGCGATAAGCACATTAAAGTTGCAGTTGAAATTATCCTGCAAAGGGGTCAGCCTGAACAGCTTCTGCATAAGCGCGTCCGGGTCGTAGCCCTTTTTGAGGTCCAGCGCCAGCCGCAGTCCCGACAGGTCGGTCTCATCGCGGACGTCCGAAATTTCTTTGAGCCTGCCCTCCTTTACAAGATCGACTATCTTGTCGATTATCGCCTCAACCGTGGTGCTGGGCGGAATCTGCGTTACCTCTATACACCGCGCGTCGCGGTCGTAGCTGTATACCGATCTCACCTTGACCGCGCCCAGCCCCGTGCGGTATATCTTCTTCATCTCACTCTCGTTGTAAACGATATACCCGCCGCCCGGGAAATCGGGACCCTTCAGCGTCGAAAGCGCGTCGTGCTCGGGGTTTTTCATCAGAGCTATCGCAGTCTCGCATACCTCCGCCAGATTAAAGGAGCAGATATTGCTCGCCATGGATACCGCAAGTCCGAAATTATTGTTCACCAGCACCGAGGGAAATCTCACGGGAAATAGCGCGGGCTCCAGCATGGAATTATCGTAATTCGGCACCATATCCACGGATTCCTTGTCGATATCCGAGAAAAGCTCCGCGCATATCGGCTCCAGCTTAGCCTCGGTGTAACGCGAAGCCGCCGACACCATATCGCGGGAATACGCCTTGCCGAAATTGCCCTTGCTGTCCACATACGGGTGAAGCAGAGCCTCATTCCCGCGCGCGAGCCTTACCATAGTTTCATATATCGCCGCGTCTCCGTGGGGATTGAGCTTCATGGTCTGCCCCACTATATTCGCGGATTTTGTCCGCGCTCCGTTCAGCAGACCCATCTTGTACATAGTGTACAGCAGCTTTCGGTGCGAGGGCTTGAAGCCGTCGATCTCGGGCAGCGCCCTTGAAACAATAACGCTCATCGCATAGGGCATATAGTTTTCCTCGAGCGTGGTAACTATATCCGTTTCAACGACCTTTCCCGAGCCCTCTATATACGCGCTGCTCTGCTTTTTATCGACCTTTTTTATCGGTTTTTTCTTCAATTATGTCTACTCCTTATCTTAAAGAAATTTTCCGCGACCCGCCCGCAAAAGCGTATTTTCCCGCTTTGCGGAAAATACGCTTTCACGGACTCCCGCGTAAAATTTCATGCGTGGGCTAAACGTTGCTCTCTGTCAGAGTTGCTTTGCTGCGTGGGATTTTTGCAGCTCTCTGCAAGCGTCTCTCAATGCGTCTGATCAATGATGACGAAGAGCAAATGATTTAATCACATTATATCTGCGGCGTCAAGATATTTGCTGCCGTTTTCCTTTATAAAATCCTTTCGCCCCTCAAGATTGTTGCCGAGAAGTATATCAAACATCGTTTTTGTCTGCTCCGCGTCGGTAGGCGTCACCTTGATAAGACGGCGGGTATCGGGGTTCATTGTGGTAAGCGACATCATATCGGGATCGTTCTCACCGAGACCCTTTGAGCGCTGGATATCGTATTTCTTCTCCCCTATCATACTGAGTATCTTGGTTTTCTCCGGCTCGGTATAGGCAAAATAGGTCTTGTCCTTGGTGTTTATTTCGTAAAGCGGCGATTCCGCTATATATACATAGCCCTTTTCAATAAGCGTCGGGCAGAGCTCCTGTATCATGGTGAGGATAAGCGTTCTTAT
>CAMWLH010000334.1 GCA_947175045.1 uncultured Clostridia bacterium
ATGTCAGATCACTCCCGCAAACACCAGCACGCAGATTACGAAAAAGACGCTCACAGGCAGGCTTACCGCCAGCCCAACCAAGATTGTTCCTATTGCGTTCCTGTCGAAAACCACGCCCGCCTTCCTCAGCAAACGCACTCGCACGGGCTTGTCCCTGCGGTAGAACCTGTCCCGCATAACAAACTCCCCGGGGAACAGATTCGGGTACTCCCTGCCGTCAATAACATAATAAGCCACATCGAAGCGCCCGTTGCCGCGGCGAAGCTCCGTGAAAACCGCAGAGACCCTCTCCGCGCCCGGAAGCGCCGCGGCGCATACCAGGAAAAAAATAGCCAGCAGAACCATACCCAGCCCGATAAGCGCCATGATCCCCATAGCGATAATGCCCCAGTCTACGCCCAGACACAGCAGCAGAACAACTATCACAGCCGCCCCCACAAGAATCTCCACAAAATCACCTGATCATAAAAATTTTTCCGCGACCCGCCAGCAAAAACTCCGCGAGATTTTGCGCAAAATATCACAAAACACCGCAGACGGCGACATGATCGTTGCGCAAAACTTTGCTCCGTTTTCGCAGGCTCCCGCGGAAAATTTCCTGCGTGGGCGATACGTTGACGTAGGCTTTCAGAGCCCTTAACTGCGTGTTTTCTGTTTTTATTATACCAAAAAACCACTTCCCTGTCAAGGCTTACGCTCCAAAAAACGCGTATACGGTTATCCCGCAGACGATCCACGCGGTCAGATCGGCTGTCAGCGCCGCGGGAACGGCATATCGGGTCCTGCGTACCTTTACCGCGGAAAAGTAAACGGCGATCGTATAAAACGTAGTCTCCGACGAACCGATCAGAACCGCTGCCACCCTCTCCGCGAAGCTGTCCGCGCCATTCGCGGCGGCTACCTCGTTGTACACCGCCATGGCTCCGCTGCCCGAGAACGGTCGCAGTATCACCATCTGCATACACTCCGCGGGGAATCTCACCAGATCGCAAAGCGGCTTTAAAAACCGCGTCAGCGCGTCCACCGCGCCGCTGCTCTCAAACATACCGATGCATACCATCAGCAGCACCAGCGCGGGAAGTATATCCATGCAGGTTTTCAGCCCCTGCTCCGCGCCCTCGCAGAAAACCGCGAACACGTCCACCCGCTTTACCGCGCCGTACAGCATTATCGCCACAGTTATCAGCGGTATGATAAAATCGGTTGCTCTCATTCCATCAAACGCTCCCGCACTACTTTATTTTGGGGGAATTTCCCCGCGCACGCCCCGAGCGGCGGGATATCCACCCCATGATTTTAGCCGCCGCAACAGCCACAGCCGCCGCGTAAACCGATACTATCCACACGCACGGCAGAATTTCCATGGGGTCTTTCGCGCCGTTTGCCTGCCGCAGCGCGGCGGCTGTGGTGGGAATAATCTGCAAGCTCGCGGTGTTCAGTACGGTCAGCATTATCATGTTATCGTCCGCGACACCCTCCGCGCCCGTTTCCTCCGCTATCGCGTGCATTGCGTTTATTCCGAGGGGAGTTGTCGCGTTCCCGAGCCCCAGCATATTTGCCGCAAGATTCATTGCGATAAGCTGCGCCGCTTTCCCGCCCTTTTTCAATCCCCCGAACAGCAGCGAAATGATCGGCGAGAGCAGCCGCGCCGCATTTTCCACCAGCCCGGACGCCTCCGCGACCTTCATCAGTCCGCACCAGAAGCACATTATCCCGCACAGCGATATCGCCAGCGTTACCGCTTCACCCGATCTATCCAGTATCGACGAGGACAATTCCCCCACACGCCCGTTTATCACCGCGAATACCAGCGATATCAGCGGCAGCACTATCAGAATTACTTTCAGGTCTCTTCGCCCCTTTCCAAAAAATATAATCAAATGTCGTAATTTGACAAATAAGATAAAATAAAATCTAAAAAAAATAACATAATTTGGTTTTTTTTGTAATTTCTGATTGACAAAATTATGTAAATATGTTATAATCTTAAATAAGATGTAACGTAATGTTGCATAAAGAAAAATAAGGGCGGAAAGCGCGTCCGGCGCGGACTGCCCGAAGTTAAACAATAAGGAGGACACAATCATGGTAAAGTCAACAGGAATTGTAAGGAAAGTCGACGATCTGGGGAGAATCGTTATACCGATTGAGCTCCGCAGAACATTGGGGATCGAGATCAAGGACAGTCTGGAAATTTATGTGGAGAACGATCAGATAATTCTGAAAAAGTATCTCCCCGCCTGCACCTTCTGCGCCAACGCCAGCGGAATCACCATCTTCAAGGGCAAAAACGTATGCGCGGAATGCCTTGCGGATTTGCAGAAGCTCAGCTGATACATAATCCCATCAAAAATATATGCCCCGCGGAGCCCAAAAATTCCGCGGGGCATTATTATGTAAAATAAAACGCGGTATCCAAACATGATACCGCGCAATATTAAGCTGTCAAGAAATTACTTTCTCTTCTTAGCGATTACCAGAGCGCCGCCTGCAACTACTGCAAGACCTGCAACAGCAGCAATACCCTCAACGCCGGTGTCGGGAGAACCCTTAGAATCGGAAGAAGCGGGAGTGCTGGGAGCAGTTGCATCGGGAGTAGCGGTATCATCAGGAGTGTTGTCCTCTACGGGAGCAGCCGCATCAAGACCAAATACCTCAAAGGTAACCTCACAAGTAGTCCACTCACCTGCAAAATCTGTCAGAATAGAAGTAGCAGCATCGGGATTAGAAGTGATGTGATCTTCCTTAGAAGCATCGTAATTAGCCCACTGGTTGAAAACGTTGCATCTCTTGCCGCCGTCCTCGTTGTTTGTGTAGCTTACAACACCGTCAAGGATAGTCTCTGCACCGTCAAACTTAACGGAAGTGATATTGATACCAAAGTTATCATAAGTCTCATCATCAGCGTCAAAGCATACATTGATACCCATAGCGCCAATACCATTAGCGGTAGTGTAAGTAACCAGCTCGCCGGTATTCTCGTCCTCAATACCTGCAAGATTCTCATAGCCTGCGGAAAGGTCAATCCCTACGGTATAAGTACCATTGCCGGTGATCTGTGCTGTGGTGAAGTAAGACATATCAAGAGATGCCTCGTCCTTGCCCCAGCCGGAAGCCTTCCAGTCAGCATCGCCAAAGCCCAGCATTGCCTCGCCTTCAGCCAGATTAGTAAAAGAAGGTGCAGCGAAAGCAAAAACGCTCATGCTTGCAGCAGCCACAACCGCAGCGGAAGCCGCTGCCAAAATCTTTCTTAACTTCATGTTAGTGA
>CAMWLH010000335.1 GCA_947175045.1 uncultured Clostridia bacterium
GTCATCATTACTGTAATTGTCATTACGACCGAAATAAATCCTGTGATCATTTTTGAAATCTTCATCATATTTCCTCCTTTTTTTATATTATAAAGTAAACCGCCGTTTTTTTCAAGCCGAAAGATGCCGTTTTAATAAAATTTGTCTATAAGCAACAAATCGCGGTGCGCTTTTTGTGAGAAAATACAAACCGCCCCCGACAGCATGGCGGCTGCCGGGGACGTCCCGATATACAAATAAAACTAATTTACGAATAATCCGCTATATCTATCCAAGTGAGAAGCAGCTCGCGCTCCTCGGGCTTCTTGAATTTAAGCTGTGCGGCAGCTACGATAGGCAGCCAGTCCTGAACATAGTTTATAGCTGTGCCCGTTTTCGCGCAGTACATCTTGAGGTACTTCTCCGCGTACTCGGTGCGATGGTTAAGGCAGAAACTGAGATAGGTCTTCGCGACATCCGCGGAAGCGTTGCCCTGCTTTGCCTTGAACCAGTCGACGATAAACATTCCGTTGTCGTTGACGATAATATTCTCGGGAGCGAAATCACCGTGGCAGAGCTTGGTGTGCTTCGGCATGGCTTCCAGACGGGTGAGCAGCTCGTATTTCTTTACGTCGTCCACCATATCCAGGCTCTCGATGGAGCGTTTCAGATAATCCTTGAGCTTGCTTATCTTGGCGGAACGCAGCCCGTGTATCTCTATCTGAAGATCGACCATCTGCTCAAGATAATCATCGGCGTGCTTCTGATCCTCGTCCATCATCTCACGCAAGGTCTTGCCCTTTACAAGCTCGTAGACTATCACCCACTTGCCGTCGATCTTGGATATTTCCTCAAAGGCGGGGATATGGCGGCAGCCCGTTTCCTCAACGCGCGTATGCGTCAGAGCCTCGTACAGGAAAACGCTCTTGGGAACGTTCGGGTCTTTGAAAACCTTCGCGCATTTGCCGTCGCACTCAAAGACCTGCACCTTTTCGCCGTCGGATATCATATTTTTCAGTTCCATAAAAATTATGTCCTTTCAATATATTTTTCAGAAGTTAAGGCATAAGGAACGCGTCAACGCCGCTTAAATCCCGCTTCTTAATTTCTTAAATCAATTATATCACTATATGGAGCAATTGTCCAGTGGTTTTTATAAAATTTGAATAAATTGTATTGAAATTATTGATAACTTTCGTGCATTTCCACAACAAAATGACACTTTATTAACAACTTATATCCATATATTGTAAAATCAAAGCGTTTACACAAAAAAATGCGGTCAAAGGCGGTGAAAGACAACAGCGGCAGAAAGCCCGCGAATTAAGGGGCGCGCGCAAAGAGCAGCATAACGCCCGCGCGGCAACATAACTTAAAAGTATTACAAGCCGGGAGCGGCATTATTCGCGCGCCGCCAAGCATTTCCGACAAAACGCGGGTAAAAGTTGAAAACTACTGTTTATGTTGAATATTTTGTTGAAAACTTTTTGTTTAAAATGCACAAGCGGGGGTGAGATTGTTTGAGTATTATTCTGTAAAAGAACTGAAAATAGAAGTTTTTAGCGCCAAAATTAAAAAATTGTGTTGACGGAAAAGAATATTTTGGCTATACTATTAACAGGAAGTCAGAAGAGCGCTGATTTAGATCCCGTATTAGACTGTTTGGTTCTCTCGAAGCCGGTTTCACATACCCATAGGCGCGCTGATTCCCTGCGAGGGCAGAAAAAAGCAAGGAAGTATGTTATCGGCTGCGAAAATGCTAAGGTTCTCGTATCCACAGGCAAAACGTTATGTATGGAGGTTTTCAATTATGTGCATGAAAGACATCGAAGTGAAAAATCAGGTAGGCTTACACGCAAGACCCGCTACCTTCTTTATTCAGAAGGCTAACGAGTATAAGTCCTCTATCTGGGTTGAGAAGGAAGAGCGCAGAGTAAACGCAAAGTCCCTTCTCGGTATTCTCTCCCTCGGTATCGTAGGCGGAGCAAATATAAGGATCATTGCGGACGGTTCCGACGAGCAGCTGGCTGTTGACGGTCTTGTCAAGCTGGTTGAGGGCGGCTTTGCCGAGTGATAAGGCAAAGCGCGGAAAAATTGAATTTAACCGCAGGCTGCGGTCTTAGGGCAGAATTCGGCTTGATGTCGGTCTGCCCTGTTTATTTTACGGAGATAAGCGGGGGGAATTATGAAAAAAGTTTTCTTTATCGCGGCTATAATGGGAGCGCTCCTGCTGTGCGGCTGCTCGGAAAAGCCCGAGGGCTACGACAGCGTAAAAAGGGCTAAGGAGCTTTTCGAGGAGCTTGACAGCGCGAGGGTGATCATGGAGGACGTTTCCGCGGGCGAGCAGCTTATGGAGTTCACTTTTTATATAAACAAGGATGACGAGATGATATTCAGCTACCGCGGCAGGAGCTCGGAAAGCGGCGGCGGGAGCGGAGAGGAATACGGTTACAGCAACGGCGCGGAGTTTTACTACAAAACCGCCGATTCGGAGACTTGGGAGGTCATAGGTCCCGCCGACGAGAATTACTATTATAATATATACACCCGCGCCTATCGCTATCCATACGCGCGGGGGAGCATTTTTTTCCTTGACGGGACGTCGGTGGAAAGCGTGAGCATGAGCGAGACGCAGGGCGGAACGGAGATAGTTTACACCTACGATCCCGAAAAGCTCAATTCCTACGCGGTAGGACTGCTCGATAATGTGAGCAGCTTTTCGGAGCTTACCGCGGCTTACCTGATAGACGAGAACGGCTATATAACGGAGTTTACCGAAAAGGGAACGGTGACCGATACCGACGGCAGCGAGAGCACCGTAGATCTGCGGATAACCGTCGACAAAATGAACGAGATATATGAGATAGAGGCTCCCGTAAATAATGCGGCGGGGGAGGACGATCAAGAGGAAATTTCGGGAAATTGATTTGTGGAAAACAGCCAAATTTCTGCTTGGATTTATGTTACAAATTGATATAAAACAGCGAAATTTTTGGGAAAAAGGTTACAAAACGGTTACAGCGGTTGCGAAAAAGGGCGAAATATGATATACTGTCATAAAAGGGCAAGTCAAAAAATTGAATTTTTGCAATGCCATATGCTTTAAATCCACAAAATAATTGATAGGACATACAGCGAGAGCAACTGCCGCCCCACGCAGCAAAATTTTCTGCGGGAGCCTGTGAAAACGGAGCGCAGCGGAGTTTTCGCGGGCGGGTCGCAGAAAATTTTTTTAAATAGGTGAATTTATGGTTTCTCAGGAAGAAAAGATCATAGTGCCC
>CAMWLH010000336.1 GCA_947175045.1 uncultured Clostridia bacterium
CCGCTGTGAAAGCGTAGTGTAGCGTAGCGAAACGGAGCTTTTACAGCGGGCTAGCGCCGACTTGTTCGGCGCGGTGCGGAAAATTTTTTAGATAATGCGGAAAATTTTTTGAATCACGAGGCTTAGATGGATATTATAAAAGCGGAAAATCTTAGCTTTGATTATATAAGCTATGATGACGAGGGAAAAGAAACAGAGCGCTCGCGGGTGCTGAAGGACGTAAGTCTGGCGGTGCCCGAGGGGCAGTTTCTCGCGGTGCTGGGTCATAACGGGTGCGGTAAATCCACTCTCGCAAAGCACTTCAACGCGATACTTACGCCAACGGAGGGTCGCGTTACGGTGAACGGTATTGATACGGCGGACGAGAGCAGACTGTTTGATATAAGGCAGTCGGTGGGAATGGTATTCCAGAATCCCGACAATCAGCTTGTGGCAACGATAGTTGAGGAGGACGTGGCATTCGCGCCCGAAAATCTTGGAGTGCCGCAGGCAGAGATACGGCAAAGAGTGGACGACGCGCTAAAGCAGGTGGATATGTATGAGTTCCGCGAGCACGCTCCGCACCAGCTCTCGGGCGGACAGAAGCAGCGGGTCGCGATAGCGGGTATCATCGCCATGCAGCCGCGCTGTATAGTTATGGACGAGCCTACCGCCATGCTGGATCCAAAAGGCCGCAAGGAGGTAATGAAAACCATAAAGTACCTCAATAGGGAAAAGGGTATCACCGTGGTGCTGATAACTCACTATATGGACGAGGCTGCGCAGGCGGACAGGGTCGTGGTGATGGACAAGGGCGGAATAATCATGGACGACGCGCCCAAAAAGATATTCTCGCAGGCGGAGCGGTTGAAAGCCGTGGGGCTGGACGTTCCGCAGGTCACGGAGCTTTGCTATATGCTTAGGGACGGCGGTGTGGATATTTCCGAGGAAATAATTTTTGAAAGGGAGTGCGCGGAGGCTCTCGCGGCGCTTCCCATAAAGGGAAAGACACTTACCAAAGAGAAAAAGGAGCGCACGGAGCGCGCTTACGAGGCGGACAGCCTGGTCGATATAAGGAACGTGACCTATAAATACAGCATAGGAACGCCCTTTGAAAAGGTGGCTGTGGACGATGTGACGCTCACGGTGCATAAGGGCGAGTTCGTCGGGATAATCGGTCACACGGGCAGCGGAAAGTCCACGCTGATACAGCACCTGAACGGGCTTGTAAAGCCGACCACGGGAGAAATTCTCGTTGAGGGCGTGAATATATGGGACAAAAAGGTGAATATCCGCGATATACGGTTTAAGGTGGGGATAGTTTTCCAGTACTCGGAGCACCAGCTTTTTGAGGAGACCGTGGCAAAGGATATCGCCTACGGACCGAAGAATATGGGGATGCCGCAGGAGGAGATCGAGCGGCGCGTTCGAGAGGCGGCGGCGAGCATGGATATTGAAAGGCTGCTTGATCGCTCGCCCTTTGAGCTGTCGGGAGGACAGCAGCGCAGGGTGGCTCTGGCGGGAGTGTTGGCGATGGATCCACAGGTGCTTATACTTGATGAGCCCGCGGCGGGTCTTGATCCAAAGGGCAGGGATAAGATACTCTCGCAGATAAAGCGATATCACGAGAAGTCCGGCAAGACGATATTGCTGGTTTCCCACTCGATGGAGGATATAGTGAAGTATGCCACCAAAGTGCTTGTGATGAATAAGGGGAAGCTGTTCTGCTATGACGAGACCGACAGGGTGTTCGAGCAGACGGAGGAGCTGGCGAAAATAGGACTGGACGTTCCGCAGGTCACCCGAATGTCGCATTTGCTTAAGGAAATGGGAGTGGATATCGGCAGTGACATCTATACTACCGAGAGAGCGGCGGAACGAATATTGCGGCTGATAAAGAGCAATGCTTAGTCCGCGCAGGAAAGCGACGCTCGGAAAGAGCAACGCAAAGCCCACGCATCAAAATTTTTCGCAAGCGCTCGCGAAAGCGCAGAGGAACGAAGTGGAGCAGAGCTTTTACGGCGAGCTAGCGCAAACAGAGCAAAGCGTCGTTTGCAGCGGTGCGGAAAATTTTAAATTATAATTGAGCAAGAGCAACAAAAAGCTCACGCATCAAAATTTTTCGCAAGCGCTCGCGAAAGCGCAGCGGAACGAAGTGAAGCGGAGCTTTTGCGAGCAGGCTAGTGCATTTTTCAGCTTAGCTGAAAAATGCACGGTGCGAAAAATTTTTTTAAATAAGGACTAAAATGATAAAGGATATAACGATAGGACAATATTTCCCCGGAGATTCGGTTATACACAGGCTGGACAGCCGCGTTAAGCTGCTGCTGGATATATTGTATCTGGTGGTATTGTTTACGGCACAGAGCTATACGGGGATACTGGCGGCAATATTGTTTATAGTGGTGTGCTATATATTGGCGCGGATAAAGCTGGTAATGATATTGAAGAGCATAAAGCCGATACTGCCGCTGATGATAGTCACGGGACTGCTTAATATGCTGTTTATAAAGGGAGAGGAGCCGCTGTTTCAGTGGTGGATAATTTCGGTATACCCAGAGGGAATACGCATGGCGCTGTTTATGCTGATAAGGGTAATAGCGCTGATAGTGGGGATGTCGCTGCTGACGTACACAACGTCGCCGATAATGCTCACGGACGCGATAGAGCGGCTGCTCAGCCCGCTGAAAAAGGTGAGGTTCCCCGTGCATGAGCTGTCGATGATGATGACTATAGCGCTGAGGTTTATCCCGACGCTGGTTGAGGAAACGGACAAGATAATGTCCGCGCAGAAGGCAAGGGGCGCGGAGCTCGACAGCGGCGGGCTGATGAAAAAGGCAAAGTCGCTGATACCCATACTGATACCGCTTTTTGTGTCGGCGTTCAAGAGGGCGAACGAGCTCGCGGTGGCTATGGAGTGCCGCTGCTATCACGGCGGAGAGGGTCGCACGCGGCTGAAAACGCTTAAGACGGCTCCAAGGGATTATGTGGCGGCGGCGGTAATGCTGGCGCTTCTGGGAGCGGTTATTACGATAAATTGTTTTCCCGTACTCCCTTAAAGGTAGGGTAAAAGCTATATTTTAATTTAATTGAGGATCAAAGGCGCTGAAAGCAAAAATAAACTGTCCGCCCACGCAGGGGAATTTTCCGCAAGCCGCTGTAAAAGCGCAGTGGAGCGAAGCGGAACGGAGCTTTTACAGAGTGCTGGCGCGAACGCAAAGCGTGCGCGCGGTGCGGAAAATTCTTTTAAATAAGGGGCTAAGATGAGAAATCTTAAAG
>CAMWLH010000337.1 GCA_947175045.1 uncultured Clostridia bacterium
TCTTCCCGTGATAGACTGCCATCATCTCGTCGCCGCCGAATCTAACGCACACCGCGTTTTCGGGGCAGCAGGTCTTGAAAGCGTCAGCCGCAGTTTTAATGGCGTTGTCGCCCTCGTCGTGACCGTAGGTATCGTTTATTGCCTTTAATCCGTCAAGGTCTACCAGCGCCGCGGAAACAACGCCGCCGTTCTCACGCGCCTGTTTTACAATGCGTTCAAACTCCTTGTTGAAGCCGTTGCGGTTATACAACCCTGTGAGATTATCCAGTTTGTATATCTCCTCCACGCGGTTTTGCAGATAGTGATGATAGCGCAGGTTGCGGTAGCCGCCGATGGCATTGTTGAGCGCCCTGATGACCTGCGGCACCTTGCAGTAGTTGGCGGAATCGTCGTTGTGGAAATGAAAGCATACATATCCCAGCGGAACATTAAGAAAATTCAGCCCGAAAAAGAACAGAGGCTTTTTAAATTCCAGAAGCTCCTCAAGCCGAGGAAAAATATCCTTACGCGGAAACGGTCGATAGCTTGTATAGCGTATCTCATCGGAGCTGAAAAAATCTATCATTTCATTACCGTAGGCGTTTTCACGCTCAATTACGGACAGGGGACTGACGGTCTCGTCAAAGCATTCGGGGGTCAGCGCGCAGTCAACGTCGTAGAATTTCGAGTCGGATATGATACCGCTCAGTTCTTCAATGCTTGTGCAGGAGATGGCTTGGGTGACCAGCTCGTACATACTGTATTCCTCGTCCTGATATCGGCAGAAGCGGCTGCTGAGTTCGAAAAGCTCCCGCTGAGCGTTCAGCGGTTTTTCCTTGTTGCACCCGCAGGATTCCGAAAGAATAAGCGTTGCGGGGATACGGAATATATCTTCTCCTACAAAGCTGTTGTTAAGGCATTTGCCGATTATCTCGGATATCTTTTTGGCTATTTTATCAAAGCTGCATATGCAGGAGGTTATTTTCGGGACGGAGAGCTTGATGTCGTCGATACCGTCAAAGCCGGTTACAATAACGTCCTCCGGTATTTTATAGCCGCCCGAGATAAGTGTATCGGTCACGGCGAGTGCCATGGCGTCGTTGGCGCAGACTATCGCTTTGGGAACGCGGTGTTCGGCGATAAGCCTGTTTGTCGCCGCCTTTGCGGGTTCAGCCCAGAAATCCCCATAGCTGACCATTGTATCGCGGTCAAAGGGGATATCCCGTGATTTAAGAACGTCGGCGAACACCTTGACGCGCTGCTCGGAGAAATCGTTGCCCTTTATTCCCGCCATCATGTGCAGATCGCGTGTTTTATGTATGTCGACAACGTGCTCCACAACGCTTCTGAAGCCGGCTTCATAATCGAAAACCGTGCTTATTGTGCCTTTGTGTATTCCATCTACGGTTATTATCGGCTTACCGTGAGCGGCTGCCTTTGAGATTATCTCGTCTATGACCTGCTTGTTTTTAATTTTTTCCACAAAAATTACGATGATGTCCGCCGTTTCAAAATCCAGCAGGTCGTATATCGCGCTTTCGCCCGATTCCATGGGAGTGTTCCAGAACAGCTCCGAGCAGGTCGCGTAGACCATCAGGCGACAATCCTCGGACGGCAGGGAATTGTTCAGCGCGGTGATAAATTTCCGCGAGGAATCCTCATTTATTTTTGGAATGCATAACGCGATTATTTTCTTTCCTTTTATCAATATATCACCCCATAACATTACGGCTACTGTATTTATTATAACACAAGCAAGATTTATTTTCAAGTAGTAAAAAGTTTTTTGCAGCATTTTCGGATTTTGGGTGTATATATAGGTGAGAGGGCAAAAACCTCGGCTGCGCAGTAAACTAACGGAGGATAACATTGACAGAAGAAAACCGACTTACCGCGGCTCTCGCAAGGGGAGATACAGCGGCGCTGGAAGCTGTCATTGACGGCTATGCGGCATACGTTGCCGCCGTAATACGGAACTTTTCGCGGGGAATGCTCTCCGCGGAGGATATCGACGAGCTTGCCGCAGAGGTGTTCGTTCACCTTTGGCAGGGCAGGGAGCGGCTTGAGGGGGATAAGGGACTGCGTCCCTATCTATCCGCGATAGCCAGAAACGCGGTAAAGAATCGCTTTCGGGCTATGCCGCCCGCCGCAGAGGATATAAGCGAGCTGGAGATAGCGTCGGATCTCGACGTGGCGCAGCGCGCGGAGCTGAACGCGGCTATGGACTGCCTTAAAGAGGGGATAGACTCCCTTGCGAAGCAGGACGGCGAGGTGTTCCTGAGGTTTTACTTTTACGGTGAAAAGACCTCCGATATCGCGCGATACATGAATTTAACGGAAAGTACGGTGAGGAGCAAGCTCACCCGTACACGCCGGAAGCTGAAGGCTTATATGACCGAAAGGGGTTTTGATTATGTTTGAGGAATTTTTCAGGGACAATTCTCCCGCCGATATTGAGGAATTATCTTCCAAACGCAAAGCCGATATCAAAGCCGCGGTCATGAAGCGTGTTTCACAGGAAAGTGAGGACAAAAATATGAAAAAGCATAATTTCTTCCGTCCGCTGCTTATAGCTGCCGCGGCGGTATCGGTAAGCGCGGTATCACTTGTTACGGCGAATGCTGCGACAAATGGCGCGGTCGTTGACGGTATCACAAAGATGTTCACCATTATCGTAAACGGCGAGGAATATACGGTAGAGGCAAAATACTCAGAGTACGACGAGGGCGATATGCATATCGAGCAGTACGAAATGGAGGTTCCAAGCAGCGACGGAGGTGTGATAGGATACTCTTTTATATCTGCAACCGATGGGGAAGCGGACGGCGACGGAGATGTCGATTTCGAATTCATTCTTGACAGTATTGACATTAGCGACTATGATGAGGTCGTTGCTTTCGATGATATAGACATATCCAAGCTCATCGAGGAGGATGTAAAAGAGTTTATCGAAAAATTTGGCTCTGAAACCACTGACGTCACTTTTACATGGGCTTCAGAAACTTCAACTGACGAAGCGTGATTTCTCTTGATATTACCATAAATACAGTTATCCGCCCCCGATTTTCGAGGGGCGGATAATGCTGATATATGATATACAATGATAATTTATCTTAGCAAATGGACACGAAATAATCGAGAAGTCAAAGGGACTTACGCCAAGAACAGTATAACGCCCACGCATGAATTTCCCGCAAGCCGCCGTGGAAGCGCAGCCCGCTTTGCGGGCGGAGCTTTTACGGCGGGCTAGCGCAAACGTTGCTTTGCAACGTTTGCAG